>QCMA01000053.1 GCA_003214115.1 Prochlorococcus sp. AG-418-I21 | reverse complement strand
AATTACCAAAAAGATCATCAATATCGCTGGAACTGAAAAATTAGAACTTGTAACTAAAATCGACCCATCTCTTATTGGTGGTTTCGTCGCCAGTGTAGGATCAAAAGTAATTGATGCTTCCCTTGCTTCACAAATTAGAAAACTTGGTTTGTCACTTTCCAAGTAACTTTTAAATCAACCTTAAATTCTTAAATCCATGGTATCTATACGCCCTGATGAAATCAGTTCAATCTTAAAACAACAAATAACTGATTATGACCAATCTGTAAGTGTTAGCAATGTAGGAACTGTTCTGCAAATCGGTGATGGCATTGCCAGAATATATGGCTTAGATCAGGTCATGGCAGGTGAGTTATTGGAATTTGAGGATGGTACCGAAGGTATAGCTTTAAATCTTGAAGATGATAATGTTGGAGCTGTTTTGATGGGTGAAGCACTTGGCGTCCAAGAAGGAAGTAACGTTAAGTCCACAGGTAAAATAGCATCTGTTCCAGTTGGTGAAGCAATGCAGGGGAGAGTAGTTAATCCTCTCGGACAACCAATAGATGGGAAAGGGGAAATTCCAACAAGTGATACTAGATTGATAGAAGAAATGGCTCCTGGAATAATCAAGAGAAGATCAGTGCATGAACCAATGCAAACAGGTATTACATCTATTGATGCAATGATTCCTGTTGGAAGAGGTCAAAGAGAATTAATTATTGGTGATAGACAAACTGGAAAATCTGCAATTGCTATTGATACGATAATTAACCAAAAAGGTCAAGATGTGGTTTGTGTTTACGTAGCTATTGGTCAGAAGTCAGCATCAGTCGCAAATATCGTAGAGGTTTTAAGAGAGAGAGGAGCCCTAGATTATACCGTTGTAGTTAGTGCAGGAGCTTCTGAACCAGCAGCTTTGCAGTACTTAGCACCTTATACCGGTGCAGCAATCGCCGAACATTTTATGTATCAGGGCAAAGCAACACTTGTTATTTATGATGATCTAACAAAACAAGCTCAGGCTTATAGACAAATGTCCCTTCTTTTAAAAAGACCACCAGGAAGAGAGGCTTATCCAGGAGATGTTTTCTACTTACATAGTAGATTGTTAGAAAGAGCCGCAAAACTTTCTGATGCTATGGGAGGGGGCTCTATGACAGCTCTTCCAATTATTGAAACTCAGGCAGGTGACGTTTCGGCATATATTCCAACTAATGTTATTTCAATTACAGATGGACAAATATTCTTGAGTGCAGATTTATTTAACTCAGGATTAAGACCAGCTATTAATGTAGGTATTTCTGTTAGCCGTGTTGGAGGAGCCGCTCAGACAAAAGCAATTAAAAAAATTGCAGGAACCTTAAAATTAGAACTCGCCCAGTTTGATGAACTAGCTGCTTTTTCTCAATTTGCATCAGATCTTGATGAAGCAACTCAGCAACAACTTGAAAGAGGTAAAAGACTAAGAGAGTTATTAAAGCAACCTCAATTCTCTCCACTAAATCTTGCAGAACAAGTTGCAGTTGTTTATGCAGGAGTTAAAGGCCTTATTGATGAGGTTCCTGTCGAAGACGTTACTAAATTTGCGACTGAACTTAGGGAATACCTAAAGTTAAATAAATCAGAATTTATAGAAGAGATTCTCAAAGAAAAGAAATTAAATGATGGATTAGAAGCGACACTAAAAGAGGTGATAAATGAAGTTAAATCATCAATGCTTGCCACAGTTTAAATTTATTTAAGGAGATACCATGGCGAATCTTAAAGAGATTAGAGATCGAATCGTTTCCGTTAAAAATACAAGAAAAATAACGGAGGCAATGAGACTTGTTGCAGCTGCAAAAGTTAGGAGAGCTCAAGATCAAGTTCTTAAGAGTAGACCTTTTGCAGATAAACTTGCACGGGTATTAGAAAATATTCAATCTAGAGTACAATTTGAGGCTGTCGACTCTCCTCTATTATCAAAGAGAGAAGTAAAGAGTATCAGTTTGGTTTGCATAACTGCGGATAGAGGTTTGTGCGGTGGTTACAATACAAACATAATTAAAAAGGTAGAAATAAGATATGCAGAATTAGTCAAACAAGGTTACCAG
>QCMA01000052.1 GCA_003214115.1 Prochlorococcus sp. AG-418-I21 | reverse complement strand
TAGTTATTGATGACTTATGGAAACAAGGTAGAATTTTTTCCTTAAAATTACTCTTAGGTTCATCATGTGTAGGTATTTTATTAGCTTTGATTTGCGGTAGTATTGCTTTCTTTATCTACAAGATAAAAAGTAAAAGATAGATTGATCTGATTTTAAAATTAAGTTTGTCCAACTCTGGCAATATCTAAAACATCTGCCATTGATTTAATTTGTTCAATTGTTTTGTGAAGTTGATTATAACTTTCAAGACCTACACAAAGATTTATGATAGCTGGTTTACCATAAGCAGTTTTAACATTTGCATCGCTAACGTTTATACCTTTATCAGATAACCGCATAAGAATATCTTTAAGGACTCCAACTCTATCAATTACTTCTATTCGTAGCTGAATTGGAAACTTATTATCGCCAGTTTTATTATCTTGATTCCAACCAACAGGTAATCTTCTCTCTATTGGAATTGGTATTACATTTTCACAATCTTCCCTATGTATGGTTATCCCATGGTTGCCGAGCGATACAGTTCCGATAATATCCTCGCCTGGTAGTGGGGTACAGCATTTACCTATTCTGTAATCAAGACCTTCTATCCCGGAAATTGGTGATTTAGCTGCCGCATTAGATTTATTAGTGGATAAATTACTATTACGTTTAAGAGATTTTGCAATTTCAGAGTCAGAAACATTTTGTACATCTTCTGTTTGTAATTTTATTTCTTCTCTTAGTCTGTTTAATACTTGATGCAAAGTTAAACCACCAAAACCAAGAGATGCAAGAAGGTCTTCAGTAGTTTTTAAATTGCATCGATTTGCAACTTTTTTCATGGCTTCACTAGAAAGTAGTGCTTCAAAACCGTTTCGACCTACTTCTTTTTCAAGTAAATCTCTACCTCTTTTAATCGTTTCATCGCGATGGCTTTTCTTATACCATTGGCGGATTCTATTTTTAGCAGTTGGCGTAACTACAAAGTTCAGCCAATCCAAGCTTGGAGTAGCATTATTACTTGTCAAAATTTCTATGAAGTCACCATTTTGAAGTGCTGTAGATAATGGAGAAAGCTTTTCATTAATTCTTATTCCATTACAATGATTTCCAACTTCAGAATGAATTCTGTATGCGAAATCTATCGCGGTAGATCCTTTCCTTAAACCAACAACATCTCCCTTTGGAGTGATTACGAATACTTCTTCATCAAATAAATCTTCTTTAATTGAAGCTAAATAATCATTATGATCCCTTTCATTACCTTCTTGTTGCCATTCTACTAATTGTCTTAGCCAATTAAATCTCTCGGCATTACTTTTAGCAGGAGAACCACCCTCTTTGTATTGCCAATGAGCGGCAATACCATATTCAGCAATTTGATGCATCGAAGTAGTTCTAATTTGAACTTCAATAGGTCGATGTCTTCCAATCACAGAAGTGTGTAAGGACTGGTAGCCATTGGGTTTTGGTAATCCTATATAGTCTTTAAATCTACCTGGAATTGGTTTAAAAGTATCATGAACAACTGCTAAAGCTCTATAACAACTATCTGAATTGTCCACGATAATTCTTAAGGCAGCAACATCATAAATCTCGTGAAAATGCTTTTGTTGTCTTTCCATTTTGCTCCAGATGCCATAAAGATGTTTTGGCCTTCCTGTTATTTCAAAATTTTTCAAACCTGCTGAAACCAAGTTTTCCTTCATAAGATTCAAAGTTACTTTTAATCTTTTTTCTCTATCACTTCTTTTAACAGCGATTTGATCTTTAAGATCTAGATATTCTTTAGGCTCTAGGAATTTAAAAGCTAAATCTTCTAATTCCCATTTAAATCTGTTTATTCCTAGTCGATTAGCTAATGGTGCATAAATCTCTCTTGTTTCTCTCGCTATTCTTAGTTTTTTCTCATCATTTAGCCATTCAATTGTTCTCATGTTATGAAGTCGATCTGCTAGTTTTACTAAGACAACTCTGATATCGCTGGCCATAGCCAAAAACATTTTCCTAAGATTTTCAGCTTGAGCTTCAGTCCTATTGTTAAAGTGAATGCCGCCTAATTTTGTTACACCCTCTACAAGTATTTTTACTTCTAATCCAAAATTTGTTTCTATTTCGGATAAATCAATCCCAGTATCTTCTACAACATCATGTAAAAGGCCTGCAGCAATAACAGACGAACTAGCACCTATTTCTTTAAGGAGATTTGCGACAGCAACCGGGTGGATAATGTATGGCTCGCCGCTGGCGCGGAATTGTCCATCATGAGCTTTATAAGCAAGTTTAAAAGCCTTTACTATAAGGTTTTGATTCGCATCATTTTCTTTATTTGATTTTTCAAAATTATTAATATCTTTAAGAAGCCAATCGGGAATTTTT
>QCMA01000051.1 GCA_003214115.1 Prochlorococcus sp. AG-418-I21 | reverse complement strand
TCACAACAATCTCTTTTTAATAATGTATTCATAAGAAGAAAAAAAAGAAGTGTCAATTCAAATATAAACTTAAATAAGATTAGTCCGGGTGATTTTATAGTTCATAAAAATCATGGAATAGGTAAATTTTTAAAAATAGAAAAAATAAATATTACTGGAGATTCAAGAGATTATTTAGTCATTCAGTATCAGGATGGGAAGATAAGTGTTGCCGCTGATCAACTTGGTAGTGTTAACAGATATAGATCAAGCGGGAAAATAAAGCCAAAAATAAATAAATTAGGAGGGACAGAATGGGAAAGAATTAAAGATAAAAATAAGAAGCAAATCAAAAAGGTTGCTGTCGATATTTTAAAACTTTATGCAAAGAGAGAAAAATTAAAGGGCTACATTTACCCAGAAGATGGTCCATGGCAAGATGAATTAGAGGAATCATTCCCTTATCAACCAACACCTGATCAAATTACTGCTGTAGAAGAAATAAAATCTGATATGGAAAGTGATAAGCCAATGGACAGGCTAGTTTGTGGAGATGTGGGATTCGGCAAAACAGAAGTAGCTGTTCGGGCTATTTTTAAAGCTATTACATCAGGCAAACAGGTAATATTACTAGCACCCACAACAATCCTAGCTCAGCAACATTGGAGAACAATAAACAATAGATTTTCACCTTACCCAATAAAAGTATCTTTACTCAATAGATTCAAAACCGTTAATGAAAGAAAGGAAATCTATGCAGGTTTGAAAAATAATAAAATTGATTTAGTTGTAGCAACGCACCAAATTTTAGGAAAAGAAATAGAGATGAAAAACTTAGGACTACTTGTTATTGATGAAGAACAAAGATTTGGGGTAAGGCAAAAGGAGAAAATTAAAAAAATCAAAACCAACATTGACGTTTTGACTCTCTCCGCAACTCCAATTCCAAGAACTCTTTATATGAGCTTATCTGGACTTAGACAAATGAGCTTACTAAATACTCCTCCTCCATCAAGAAGATCAATAAAAACCTATTTATCTGAAATAGATATGGATGTTATAAGAACTGCAATTAATCAAGAACTTGATAGGGGAGGTCAAATTTTTTATGTTCTTCCAAGAATTTCTGATATTGATCAAGCTGTAAACAAATTAAAAAATATGTTTCCAAGCTTAAAATTTATTGTTGCTCATGGGCAAATGAACGAAACAGAGCTTGAAAATGCAATGATTACTTTTAATAATGGAGAAGTAGATCTAATGATATGCACAACGATAATTGAAAGTGGATTAGACATCCCTAAAGTAAATACAATCATTATTGAAGATTCTCACAAATTTGGCCTTTCACAACTTTATCAACTTAGAGGAAGAGTTGGCAGAAGCGGTATACAAGCACATGCTTGGTTATTTTATCCAAATATAAATAAAATTAATGACGCTGCAAAACAAAGATTGAAAGCAATAAAAGACTTTTCAGAACTTGGAAGTGGATATCAACTTGCAATGAAAGATATGGAAATCAGGGGTGTTGGTAGTTTACTAGGAGAAGAACAAAGTGGAAAGGTTAATGCTATTGGATATGATTTATATATAGAAATGCTCCATGAGGCTATTTCAGAAATTAGTGGGCAAGAAATACCTGAAGTTAATGACACTCAAGTTGATCTACCAATAAATGCATTTATACCTGCAACATGGATATTAAACAGAGAAGAGAAACTTGAGGCTTACAAATCTGCTACTGAATGTTCAAATAATGAAGAATTAACTGAATTAGCTACAGACTGGATGAATAGATATGGAAACTTACCTAAACCTGTTGAGTCCTTAATTATGATAATGAAGCTAAAATTACTAGCTAAAAAATGTGGTTTTAATAAGATAAAGCTCAAAAAGCCAAACATCTTGATAGAGACAAAATTAAAAAATTCTACTTTTAAAATTCTTAAAAATTCTTTGGCAAGTAGTGTTCAAAATAAATTTAATTTTGATGAAGGCGAACAATTATCAATCATCACTGTAAGGGGTTTAGGTGTAACTGAAATTCAAAATCAAATTGATCAACTAATGCTATGGTTCGGCTCTTTTGAAAGAGAAATAAAGAATTTCGATAAATAACTTATTCAAAGAGAATAAATTATTAAATAATTATTTAAAATCCGCGAATCAGTTTGATTTCGGTTAGGTTTATAAAAATTTATTTATTTTATGGGTGAATATATAGACGTCGGAATACAAACTTCGATTTTACCCTTATCGATTATTCTTTCATCAATTGTACTTGGCATATTCGCATTATTTGGAGAAGAGACAGAAAATGATGATGATGATTCTGATTCAGGGAGTGGTGGCCTAATGCAACCTATTTGAATTTATTTATAGACAATTTGTTTTGACTTTCTCTTAGAGACTTTAATTAACCTATTAAAAGAACCTATCATTAAAATAAGAGCAATAAGAGAAGATACAAAAATA
>QCMA01000050.1 GCA_003214115.1 Prochlorococcus sp. AG-418-I21 | reverse complement strand
ATATTTATATAAAAAATTAATTAAGTAGTTTTTAAATATCTTTAAATGATTCTTTGATTAAAACCTGAATTACCACCGCTAATGGAAGAGATAGAATTAAACCTAATGGACCAAAAATGAAGGTAAATCCAAATTGTGATATTAAAGTCAAACCAGGAAGTAAGTTTGCTTTTTTCTTCATTATAGATGGCATTATGATATAGCTTTCAATATTTTGAATGATTACATATGCTCCTAAAACGGCCAGTGGCTTCCAAAAATTATCTAATAATGCAATTGAGATTGGAAATATACCACTAATAACTGGACCTATATTTGGAATTATATTAAGAACCATTGCTATTAAGGCATTTGAGACAACATATTTGACATCTAATATAGATAAAACTATTAATGATAATAAACCTACTGATAATGAGCTTATGACCATAGAAAAGGTCCAATTTGCTAATGCAATATTGCTTTTTTCCAGAATATTTCTAAATTTGTTGCGATAATTTTTTGGAATTAATAGAAGTATATTTTCTTTATATTGTTTTGGTTCAATAGAAATCATCAAACTCACTGCTAATACAAATATTAATTTCAAAAGTCCTGAACCTAGATTTCCCGCTATATTTATTAAATTCTTAAAACTTTCTTGAATAGCTTTTGCAATAGTTGAGGCATCTGGAATGGTAACTACATTGTTTATAAGACTGAATATATCTATAACATTTTCTGATTGTTCGCCATAAAATAAATTATTAAATTTGTTCAGATTTGCATTTATCAAAATATTTATCTTAGATAAACCATTTGGAATATCAACTAGTATTTCATTGAATTCTTTTATGAAAGGAGGTAATACAAGAATAAAAATAGTAAATACTATTACTGATATAATGATTAAGACAAGAAACAATGAAAGAAATCGAGGGATTTTTAAACCCTTTTGCATTTGATTACATAAATTACATACAATATTTGAAATTACTAAAGAACAAACAATTAAGAGGAGAAAATCTCTTAAAGTCCATATTATTAAAGAAGTGATTAAAATAACTACTAACTTGAAATATGATGAACTTCTCAATTTCCAAAATATTCTACTTCTTCTCAGAATATCCTAATCCATTTGATTTGGCATAACTATTTGCAAATCTCATAAATCTATCAAAGTCTAATGTGTTCTTCCAAATATAAACTGCTTCTAAAAATATGGGTTCTCCATCAACAAACTTTACCTTAACTTCCCTAGTTAGTATTTCACCTTCGGAATCTATCATCCGCATTCCTGTGATTTCACCGTCTGTAATTGAAGATAATGCTTGAGGTTTTTCGAACAAAAATAATGCTTGGCCAGTGGTGCCGTCCTTACTCCTAGTCAGTCTTATTTCAGGAACTACTGGTTCATCAGTTCCTTCATAAAATTGTATTTTTGCAGACTTATTTGCTGTCATAATATTCGATTATTAATTTTTCATATTAGGAAATATTTTTCACATTCGTTTGTAATTATTTCATAAAACACTATTTATTAACTCTAGGATACTTTCATCATATTTTTTGTCGGTTAAATCTAATATCTTTATATTTGTTTTGCCAACCTTTTCATATTCATAACACTTATCGTAATAATCTAAAACTGATCTGCAAACTAAGTCCCATTTCTCACTATTAATTGATTCAAGAGCTATTTTTGTTCTTTGCGGTCCTAATCTTTTTTTTATCCTTAATACAGATTCTTGGAGTTCCTCTTTCTTAAATACACTATAAGTATCTATCAACTCATCTAACCTGTTAGATTCGCTCCTTAAAATTTCAATTCTCTTTGAATTTTTCATCTGATTGAAGAATTCATGAGGGATTTTGCATTTACCTATATTTGCACTTTCAGCTTCTACAAAAATATTATTAGAACATCTAAAAGAATTTAATTTTTCTGCAATCATATTTTCAAATTGTTCATTTGAAGGTTGTTCTTTCATTCCCAAACCTCCAAATGTACTTCCTCTATGACAAGCAAAACCTTCAAGATCAATAGTTTGATATTTATATTTTTCTAGTAATGATAATAACCTTGTCTTTCCTGTTCCTGTTTTTCCTCCAATAACTACAATGTTCAGCTTTTTTGAAAAACTATCTAATACCCATCTCCTATACATTTTGTATCCTCCATTTAGTGTAACGAGATTTAATTTAAATTTTTCCATTAACCAAGCAATACTTTGTGAGCGCATACCTCCTCTAGAGCAATATATTCTGATAAACAATTCATTATTATTTCTTTTATTAATAGTTTTATAAGAGTCAATACTCATGAATAAATTATCAAGAAGTAATTCTATTTTTTTTTCAAAAAATTTTAATCCCTCTATCACTGCTTTTTCTCTTCCTTCTTTTTTATAAATCGTGCCAATTATTGATCTCTCATCATTATCAAATAGTGGAATGTTAATAGAATTAGGCATGTGTCCTTTATAATATTCACCTGGGCTTCTAACATCTATAAGTGGCCCTTTAAAACTTCTAAATTTCTCTAGTTCTTTTCTTTTGAAATGCATGGATAGTTTTTATTTTTTGATTGATTTTTTAAAATGAATAACAAAGAACAAGATAACTATAGTAATGCTACATTAGTCCTGATAAAAAAATTTGTAGATTCCAATCAAAGAAAAAGAATAAATTTATTATCTCAAATAGAATCTGAAGTCGAAAATATTTTTAATCTTGGCCCTTCACTTTTTGATATCTTTGATAATGAAGGAGATGACTGGGCTGCTGGTTGGATATTGCAAGTTTTAAAAAAATTTAAACCTGAATTCTTTGAAAACTCTATATTCAATAATTGGTTTAATACATATTCAGATATAGATATTAACTATATGGATTTACAATTGATGTTGGTTGAGCAAAA
>QCMA01000049.1 GCA_003214115.1 Prochlorococcus sp. AG-418-I21 | reverse complement strand
TTCCGGGAAAATAATTCCTGAATTTCTACAGGTGCATTTTTTTCAAAAAAATCAACTGAGGATTCTATTTTTTTTAAGTTACTTTCTAAAGATATACCTTTGCTGTAATTAGTTGCAATTTTATCAACCCTATCATTTTGTTTATCCCCGCTATGACCTTTAACATATTCCATTATTAGGCCATTAATTCTTAATTGATCAATTTTTTGCCATAGATCAAGATTTTGAACTGGTTTCCCTGAACTTGTTTTCCATCCATTCTTCTTCCAATTAATAATCCATTTTGTATAACCCTCTATTACATATTTACTATCAGTTCTTAGTTTAAAGTTCTCTTTTAATTTGTAGGTTTTTAATTTCTCAAGAGTTTTTATAGCCGCAGTGAGTTCCATTCTATTATTAGTAGTATTTTGCTCGGAACCACCTATTTCTAATTCGCTGTTATCTTCAAAAATTATTAAACCGCCCCAACCACCTGGGCCTGGATTACCACTGCAGGCTCCATCTGTTGCGGCTTCAATCGCAATACTATCACTATTCATAATTTTTGAAGCCGATATTAAGGTTATCGGCTTGAAAAAATGTACTCTTATTTAAGTGTAACTTTACCGCCAGCTTCTTCAATCTCTTTCTTTAAAGATTCAGCATCTGCCTTGGCAATTCCTTCTTTTACTGTTTTTGGTGCAGATTCAACAAGTGCTTTTGCATCGCCAAGACCTAGACCAGTTGCATTTCTTACAACCTTAAGTACTTTGATTTTTGCAGCTGCATCAAAGCTTTCGAGAACTACATCAAATTCAGTTTTTTCTTCAGCAGCGCCACCATCTGCGTCACCGCCAGCTGCTCCTGGAGCTGCCATAACTACACCTGCAGAAGCTGCAGCAGATACACCAAAAGCCTCTTCAATTTGCTTTACAAGCTCCGATGCTTCTAAAAGTGATAGAGATTTTAATGATTCAAGAATTTCTTCAGTTTTTGCGGACATTTTCTTAAAGTTAATTAGGTTTTGAATTTAGGATTCTGATTTTTCAGAATGTTGTTGAAGTGATCTAGCAAGTCCAGAAGGTACTTCATTAATAGAGATCGCAATTTTTGTTGCAACGCCATTAAGAGCGCCAGCAATTTTTGCCATCAATACTTCTTTAGATGGAAGACTTGCAATTTCTTTTATTTCAGAATCGCTTAGAAGTCTGCCTTCAAATAAAGCTCCTTTGGTTTCGGATTTTTTGGTGTCTTTTTGAAAAGATTGGATAGCTTTTACAGCACCACCAACATCTTCTTTGATTAAGACAAAAGCATTTGTTCCGGTCAGTAAAGATTCAAGATCGTTCCAATTACTATCTCCATCAATAGCTTTACGCATTAATGAATTTTTAGTAACTTTGCAAATGCCGTTAGTTGTTTGCAATCTAGATCGCAAATCTGACATCTCTTTGATAGTTAAACCTTTATAGTCAAGAACTACAGCCATTTCCGAGTCGTTTAATAGAGATTTAATCTCAGTAACGATTTGTTGCTTATTCTCTAGTGTTCGGCCCATTGATGTTTTTTGGATCGTAATTTAGGGAGAGCAGGAAATGCGGCAAAGTCCTTTTAAAGAGGCCGCTTTTATTAGATCCAAAAAGAAATAATTTAAGACGAGTCCTCGGTAGGAATTAAAAATTTAGAATAACTAAATTAACCTACTTTCTTTGGCCGTATTATTGCACTTTAAATTATACTACAAAGCGTTAACCTTCAGGTTGGTAATCTTGTACAGCATTTATGTCAACTTGAACTGAAGGCCCCATTGTTGAAGTTACATAAAAAGTTTTCCAATACTTTCCCTTAGCTCCACTTGGTTTATTTTTATCAATTGATTCTTGTAAGGTTTTTAAGTTGTCAAATAGAGCCTCTTTTGTGAAACTTGCTTTTCCAAAGCGAACATGAACGATTCCAGCTTTATCTGCTCTAAATTCGAGCTTACCAGCTTTGAATTCTTTTATTGCATTAGCAATGTCATTAGTTACTGTCCCAGCTTTAGGATTAGGCATTAAACCTCTAGGCCCTAAAACTCTTCCTAATTTTGCAACCTTTGGCATCATATCTGGAGTAGCAATAAGTAGATCAAACTCCATATTTCCTTTGTTGATGCTTTCCACAAGATCTTCTTCGCCAAATAAATCTGCACCAGCAGCCTTAGCTTTCGATACATTCTCACCGCTTGTAATTACTGCAATTTTGATGCTTTGGCCAGTACCATGTGGTAATGCAACAGTGGTCCTTAATTGTTGATCAGTATATTTTGGATCAATACCTAAACGGATATGCGCTTCAATAGTTTCATCAAATTTAGCATTGGCATTTTCTTTGATAATACTTAGAGCTTCAAGTGGGGTGTAAATGCGATCTTCTATCTTTGTTGATAGGGCCGCCATTCTTTTTGATAGTTTTTTCATAGTAATTTTGGGTGCAAACGGTTATTTACTAACCTCCCCTAAATAGTGCGTAATTTGGTCTTGAACTCAATCAGTAATAGAGACGCCCATATTACGAGCAGTACCCTCAATTACTTTCATTGCTGATTCAACACTAGAACAGTTTAGATCAGGAAGCTTAGTTTTGGCTATTTCTTCTAATTGAGCTTTACTTATATTTCCAACAGAGCCTTTTGCGGATTCACCTGATCCTTTCTCTATACCAGCTGCTTTTGTTATTAAGACGGAAGCAGGAGGTGTTTTTGTGATAAAAGTAAAGCTTCTATCTTCAAAAACGGAAATCTCAACTGGAATTACAAAACCTGCTTTATCTTGTGTCCTTGCGTTGTATTCTTTACAAAATGCCATGATATTGACACCATGTTGTCCTAAAGCTGGCCCTACAGGAGGAGCAGGATTTGCTTTGCCTGCTTGTAGAGCAAGCTTGATAACTGCAACAATTTTTTTTGCCATTAGATTAGAGA
>QCMA01000048.1 GCA_003214115.1 Prochlorococcus sp. AG-418-I21 | reverse complement strand
CCAAGGAAAATTAGACAATCCAGCTCCCAAAGTTCCCAGCATTTGTGTCGCAAAATGTGTGTAAAAATACGTACTCAATTTAATAAGAAATTTATCTTAAATAAAGTCTAGAAATTTTCTGAATTTTTTCACCCTAATGGACAGTGAAGACACACAATTGTAATTAAGAAACTTGAGGAGATTGAAAACCAAATATGGCAACTAGTAAAATTACACCTCCAAAAACAATAAGCGCATAAAATTGAGCCCTACCAGTCTCAAAATATTTTAAACCTTCTCCACTACCTAAAGTTACAAGTCCAGTAAGATTTACAACGCCATCAACAACCTTAGAATCAACCTCTAAAACTTCTTTAGCAAGTTTTCTACTACCCTTAACAAAAAGTTTTTCATTAATATCATCTAGGAACCATTTATTGGATAAAAATTGGTTGATACTAGGAAACTTTTCGGCAAATAAAACTGATAAATTAATCTTTTTCACAAAATATGCCTGATAAGCAATAATAATTCCAACTGATGCAATAAGTACTGACGCAAGTGCTAAAGGCAAAAATTCTTTTAATTCGAAGGCTTTTGCAGCAGTCTCTGCTTCTTCAGGATCTAGTAAATTTGCAATTTTGCTATCCCATGGAAGTCCCATAAAACCAATAATTACAGACGGAACAGCTAGAAATACCAAGGGAAATGTCATTGACCAGGGTGACTCATGAATAGAGCCATGATCTTCATGCTCTTCTTCATTTTCATCATCTAAGTTTATTTTGGAGGCTATTAGAAGCTCTTTTTGCAATTCTTTATTCTCCCCTCTGAAATCTCCTTCAAATGTCAAGAAATAAAGCCTAAACATATAAAAAGCAGTCATACCTGCTGTTAAAAGTCCTACAAACCAAAAAGCTGGAAATGATATAAAAGCATTTCCAAGTATCTCGTCTTTACTCCAAAAACCTGCCAATGGGGGAATTCCACTGATTGCTACACAACCTATTAAAAATGTTGTTGCTGTATATGGCATTTTTTTTCGTAAACCGCCCATCAATCTCATATCTTGAGCTAATACAGGCTGATGGCCAACTACTTCTTCCATAGCATGTATTACTGAACCAGATCCCAAAAATAGCATTGCTTTAAAGCAAGCATGAGTTAATAAATGAAAAATTCCTGCTACTGGTGCTCCACAACCCATTGCGAGCATCATATAACCAAGTTGAGAAACTGTGCTATACGCTAAACCTTTTTTTAAATCCATTTGAGTCAAAGCTATAGAGGCTCCTAAAAAACAAGTAATAGTGCCAACTAAAGCGATAATGAACTGAATAGAGGGGAATATTGAATACAAAGGTTGAAGTCTTGCTACGAGAAATATTCCTGCTGCAACCATTGTTGCAGCATGGATAAGTGCAGATATAGGTGTCGGGCCTTCCATCGCATCAGGCAACCATACATGAAGAGGAAATTGAGCAGATTTTGCCATTGGTCCTAAAAAAACTAAAAAACAAAGTAGTAAAGCAGCCCAAATGGGTATAGAATTTTCAGCTAATGATTGAGAAATTCCAGTAGCTATTTCATTAAAATCAAAACTATTTGTTGCCCAAAATAGGCCAAGAATTCCTAGCAATAATCCAAAATCTCCCACTCTATTAACAACAAATGCTTTTTGTGCAGCGTGTGCAGCGCCATCCCTGTCATACCAAAAACCAACCAATAAATAAGAACACATCCCAACTAATTCCCAAAAAACATAAATTTCCAATAAATTCGGACTAACTATTAATCCCATCATTGAACTACTAAATAGTGCTAAATATGTAAAAAATCTGACATAACCTTTGTCATGCGCCATATAACCATGAGAATAAATCATTACCAGTAAAGTTATTGTAGTTACTAGCGCAAGCATTACACTCCCCAAAGGATCAAGGACAAATCCCATTGGAATTGTGAAATCCCCAGCATTAGCCCATACAAATAATTTTTCTACTGATTGATAACCATTAACTTGTTCAATTAAAGCTTTATAACTTATTACCGCAGAAATCCCAACGAACGAAATTAGACCTACAGAAACAATTTCTCTTGAATTATTAATTTTCTTGTTGATGCTTATTAGTCCTAAGCCAGAAAGCACTGCTCCTATAAGTGGGAAAACGGGAATTAACCAGGCAATTTCTGAA
Source organism: Prochlorococcus sp. AG-418-I21 (assembly GCA_003214115.1). Classification (GTDB taxonomy): domain Bacteria; phylum Cyanobacteriota; class Cyanobacteriia; order PCC-6307; family Cyanobiaceae; genus Prochlorococcus_A. Next base: position 960 of record QCMA01000048.1, on the reverse strand, counting down.
GCTTGTGGCATGTTTTAAAGGACTTGTATTTTGATTTTAAACTGTCAATTGAAAAATTCCGACAAAAATGATGAATTAAATGTTTTAACAGCAATATTTATATATTGATGCGACCACCAAAGTACCATTATTGCAATCAATATGCCCAGTTGAGATAACTTAAAAAACTCTTTAATTTTAAATTCCTGCCTTCCTTCAAATATTGCCATAAAGGGGATTATGGAAGTATTTTTTTTAAAATTTTCAAATTCTTCTCCAAATCTATTTGCTAATCTCTTATCCCCATGCCAAATTGCAAAAAGATGATGCAAAATTAAACCAAAAGAAGTTATTAATGTGAATGATGTACCAATCCATAAAGTATGAGCAAAACACCAAATTATCTGACCAAAAGCTTGTGGATGTCTTGTGATTCTCATTATCCCAGTTCCATAAATTCTTACTTTAGGTTTTAAAACTGACGGAATTTCTAGCAAATTGTAAGTAGCTGGATATAAAAATAAGAAACTTATTGCGGTTAATAACCAAACCATTACAAAAACGAAATTATTACCTTGTAAATTCCATAATCTGATTCCGTCATATCTATGAGCTAAAAAATAACTTATCAAGATAATTGCAGATGGCAAACTTAAAAAAACAAAACATAAGCGCCATAACCTCGGCCCCATAATAGATTCTGCTTTAATTCTTAAAGCAGCTCCACCACTATGAATTGTCGCAAAAATCAAGATCAAGAGTAATATAATTAGGGAAGTTTTATGAGTTTCCATATATTTAAATTGTTCAAAAAATTTTTGTTCTTAACAAGAATGCTTCTAAGCATTAGAATTATAAGTAATTGTAGGCATAATAGATGCCAGAATTACCATTTACACTTGACCAATTAAGAATACTAAAAGCTATAGCAGCTCAAGGAAGTTTTAAAAAAGCTGCAGATATCTTATATGTAACTCAACC
>QCMA01000047.1 GCA_003214115.1 Prochlorococcus sp. AG-418-I21 | reverse complement strand
TGCCAAGTACATAAAAAAAGCCATTAGAAATGAAACTAATGCTATTGATAAATTTGAACGAAGAACGTTTTCAAAAAAAGAGGGGATAAATATTTTTATACTCCCACCAAGCAAAACAATTGGAATAGTACCAATCAAAATAGACCTTAATAATCTTTCATGTAAGAGATATTCAAGAAAATTTTTAGAAGATTGACTTCTGAAATTAAAAATATCATTCCTAAAATACCAAGCTATGGCAAAAACACTTCCAAGTTGAATAGTTGCGGACAAAGATGCACCAGGATCATCGATTCCTAAAAAAAGAGATATAACTTTTAAATGAGCTGTACTACTTACAGGAATAAATTCCGTCAAACCTTGAATTAATCCATATAAAATAAGTTCTAAATATTCCAAAAAACTATTAAATTACCTGATTAATTAATAGCAATTTACATTTAAAAATTAAAAGCTAGTATAGAAAAATGAAAAAAAAATTTATCTTAATATTATTTTTTCTCTTTTCCTTAGTCTTTTCTGATTCTGCAAAAGCGAACTATTGGTTAATAATTGGAACTTATAGACAAGGACCTGGAGGCAGGCCAGAGGTTAGTGGAATAACAAGTCCTTCTTTACATTCAATTCCCATGAAAGATTTAGATACTTGTAAAAAGGCAGGCGAAAAAATTACTAATGAGATATACCAACCTGTTTGGCAATTTGATAGTAGATGGACCTGCGTATTTAGAGGTGATTAAAAGTTGAATTACCTTTTAACGTCGTGAGCACAACCATCTCCTGTATAATTTTCACTCTCGTAAAAATCATTTTTTGTCCCAAAATAAACTGTTAATAAAACGAAAGGTAGGCTTAATATAAATAAAATAATTGTTAAATCCATAGTGTTAAATTATTCAAGAAGAGTATGAAAAATTAAAATTAAAATTTATCCATTAACTCATGTTTAATAATCTGTTGGTCCTTTAATACCAAGATAAAAAAAGGCTCCTAACCCAACTAAAAGTAAAACTCCAGCGACAGCTGCAGAAGGAACAAAACCTCCTATTGCAAAGGAAGAAAAATGATACATTTATAAAACTAAAACTAGTTTGATAATATCAATAAAAACTAGGTATTTGTAAAAAATTTTGACTCGAAGACAATTAGACAATATTAGTTCTAAGCCACTAAAGTCGAATCTTCATTATCAGCAGAAATTCTTATTCTCTCTTCCAACTTGGGGCCATATAATTCGTTACCCCAGATTTCAACTCTTGAATCATTTGGGGCCATAAAAGTAAGAATGTCAGTTGGGAATAAAACTCTCTCCAAGAAAAAATTTGATGGACCAATACATCTCAAGACAACCATCCTACAGCCTTCATTTTTGTAAGAAAACTCAACCATCCCTAAACAGCAAAATATAAATAATTAAACACTATTTGAAGCAAATAAAAATGTATAAAAAATTACTGAAAAAAAAGAATTTCAGAATATGTTATAAATTCAATCCAGCCTCAACTAAATTTCTTTCTTGATCAATTAATAAAAGCGCATAAGAATTTATTAAATCAAAACTTTTATGAGGGATAGAGACATTAAGCATTCTCAGAAAATTAGATAATTTTTCATCTTTAAGGGCATTACCTTTCTGTAAAAACATTTCTTTTTCTTGATTTATCTTCCACTTATTCATATATTCAATCTTCAAGGGCTTTAAGTGCCAAATATTGTCTATTAAAGTCCAAATATCTAAATATTGGCTTAGGTTATTTTGAATAGTCAATATATAAGAAGATTCATCAACACTCAAATTTGTTTCATTTATATATCGATCGTTGATGTTATTAGAGTAAGGTTTTATTCCCAAAAACCATCCCTCGAGTATTAATAAATCAGGATTTTCTAATCTCCAATGAGATCTATCTCCCAAACCATTTCTTAAAGATTTATCAAATACTGGTACATTTAATTCTCCATTAATCTTCCAATTTAATAATTTTTCATACATTAATTTTACTGAGTGACTACCAGGAAAACCTCTCGAAACATTCCAAGGGTTATTCTCAATAGCTGATTTCATTTCATCTGATGGGAGATAAAAGTCGTCAATTGAAATAACCGCAATTTTAAAGTTTAATTTTAACGATATAGCCTCAAGCCATTTACCTAATGTTGTTTTACCTGTCCCAGGTAGAGCTGAGATCCCGATAATTTTTCTATCAGAAAAATTATTTTGAAATTTATAAGCCTGAGATAAAAGAGGTAAAGCTAAACCCCAAATCCAATCATCATTTACTTTGTTATTCCAATATTGATCAATTGAAAGAATGTTTTTTTGATTATTCCAAAAATTGAACCAATCATCCAAAGAATCCCAACCAATATCAAAAATTAATTTTTCAAATTTATCAAGAGGAAAATTAATATCTAAATCTTTCATCTTTCTAACTTAGTTCTCGCTTATTGATAAATTTATTGATTTCTTTCTTCCAACCATACCCATTTGGTTCAGAAGCCAATGTAAATTCAAAGTCTTTTAGTTTATCCAGTAAATTTAAATTTGGTCCATCTATTCCAGGAACGACAATTTTAATATCTGAGTTTAAAAGTAGAGGCAAATCATTTGGAGAATCGCCCAAACCTATAATTTCAATATTTTGAATATTAGAATATTCCTTAAGAGTATTTATCGCTTTACCTTTATCCGATTTTGTAGACAATAAGTGACTCATTCTATTACCTTTAAAAATAACAACATTGAACTTGTTACAACAGATATTAATTTTCTCTTCTAAATAACTTGGCGGATTTAAAAAAGGCATGCTCCAATGTCTATCACGCATTAAGTTCAATGAGTTGCCTTTTAAACCTGTTAGCTTAGTGGCATCTTGATCAGTGAGATTATTAAGTGGAGTAAGTTTGTAATCAATTTCTTTAGAAATATAATTTAAGATTTCTTCAAGAAATTCGTATTTTATTCCAAGAATAATTTCTCCATTAACTCTTTTAAGAGATTCTCCATATATTGCCGCACCATTTTCAACAATATAGGGATCTTTTAAATTTAGTTCACTCCTAATAGCTCTAACCTCTGCTGCCGTCTTGCTTGTACAAAGAATTAAGGGTATAGATAATTTTTGTAGTGTTTTTATAGTTTCTTTGGCAGGTGTTAAATCATATGAGTGATCCATTAAAGTACCATCTACATCACTCACCACCCAAATAGAGGAATTTTCTATCATTTTTATAAAGCACTAAGCCAAATAACTTGAAAAGGATCAAGACTAATATTTTTCCAATTGTATTTTTTGGATGTTAAAAAATCTTGGGTATTGAAATCATTATCAATGATTTTTGGTAGATCATTATCATTCAGTTGATAATTAATTTTATT
>QCMA01000046.1 GCA_003214115.1 Prochlorococcus sp. AG-418-I21 | reverse complement strand
ATAAACATTCAGCCTAATACAATTCTTCTTGAACCATTTGGAAGAAATACTGGACCTGCTATAACTCTTGCAGCCTTAATAGCTATTCAAAAATCTGAGGACCCGATCATATTAATCTTATCTTCTGATCATGAAATAAAGAACAATAATAAATTTATTGAAGTCATAAAAAAAGGAATTGATTATGCTGAACTTGGCAAATTAGTTACCTTTGGAGTCGTACCTTCATCACCGAATACTGGATATGGTTACATAAAATCAGAAGCCCCTTTTAATTTATCTGAAACAAAAGGAAGCAAAATTTTAGAATTTATTGAGAAACCTTCATATCAAAAAGCGTGCAATTTAATAAAAGATAAAAGATACACATGGAATAGTGGAATGTTTATGTTTAAAGCTAAAACTATGCTTTCTGAAATGAATAAATTCTGTCCTGAGATAATAGATTATTGTAAAAAAGCAATTAATAAAAGTAAAAATGATCTAGATTTCAAAAGAATCAATGAAGAATATTTTAAAAATTGCCCAAACATATCCTTCGATGTTGCTGTAATGGAAAAAACTCAAAATGGTATTGTATTGCCCTTAGATGCTGATTGGAGCGATATAGGAAGTTGGGAATCTGTATGGGAACAAGCTAAAAAAGATAAAAATAATAATGTCTTAAACGGAAATGTTTTTGTAGAAGAAACTAAAAATTGTTATCTCAGAAGTGAGCAAAGACTTATTGCAGGGATAGGACTGAATGATTTAATAGTGGTAGAGACAAATGATGCAATTTTAATAAGTAATAAGAAAGAAACTCAGAAAGTTAAAAATATTGTTGAGGACTTAAAAGGAAAAGGAATCCCTGCCAGTTTTCAACATCAAAAAATTTATAGACCATGGGGTCATTACCTATCTTTATCAGAAGATGATAGATGGCAAGTAAAGTTAATACAAGTAAAGCCCGGTGAAAAACTTTCTCTTCAACTTCACCATCATAGATCTGAACATTGGATTGTTGTAAGGGGCACCGCAAAGGTGGAATTAGATAGCAAAATAAGTGTCCTTTCCGAAAATCAAAGCATATATATTCCACTTGGATCAAAGCATAGATTAATTAATCCAGGCAAAATCCCCTTGACATTAATAGAAGTGCAAAGTGGGTCATATGTTGGTGAAGATGACATAGTCAGATTTGAAGATAAATATGGTCGATAAAATTTTTTGTATCCTAATGTATTTTAAAAAATTAATATCTTTATATAAATAGACTAAAAAATAACTTATACTCAGAAAATTAATAATTAGTTCTCTACATGGAAATAAAAAATATTTGTTGTATTGGAGCAGGTTATGTAGGGGGGCCAACTATGTCTGTTATAGCTGATAGATGCCCAGACATTTATGTTAACGTTGTCGATAAAAATGAGGAACGCATAAACCTTTGGAATGATAAAAATTTAGAAAATTTACCTATTTATGAACCTGGATTAGACAAAATCATTAGTAGATGTAGAGGGAAAAATCTATTCTTTTCTACAGACATAATTAAAAATATTTCTGAAGCAGATGCAATATTCATATCTGTAAATACTCCTACAAAAAAAAGAGGCCTTGGAGCTGGACAGGCAAGTGACTTAAAGTGGGTTGAAGCTTGTGCCAGAGAAGTAGCAAAATATGCGAAAGGTTACACAATTGTTATTGAAAAAAGCACTTTACCAGTAAAAACTGCCGAAGTTATTAAAACTATCCTAGAGGCTTCAAAATCAGAAACTGAAGACACTAAATCAACCTTTGATGTTTTATCTAACCCAGAATTTTTAGCTGAAGGGTCAGCCATTAAAGACCTAGAGGAGCCAGACAGGGTTCTCATTGGGGGAGAAAACAAAAACGCAATATATGCACTAACTAATGTATATAAAAAATGGGTCCCCGAAGAAAAAATCCTTCATACCAATATTTGGAGTAGTGAATTAGCTAAACTTACAGCAAATGCTTTTTTAGCTCAAAGAATAAGTTCAATAAACTCTATAGGTGCTATTTGTGAAGCGACAGGTGCTGATGTTAGGGAAGTGGCTAGAGCGATAGGATCAGATAATAGAATAGGATCAAAATTCTTAGATTCAGGTCCAGGTTTTGGGGGGAGTTGTTTTAAAAAAGATATTTTAAACTTAGTTTACCTTTCTAATTATTTCGGACTTAAAGAAGTTGGGGATTTCTGGGAAGGCGTTGTTAAGCTTAATAATTGGCACCAACACAGAATTTCAAAACTAATAATTAAAAAACTTTTTGGAACAGTATCAGGTAAAAAAATTCACATTTTGGGTTTTGCATTTAAAGCTAATACAAACGATACAAGAGAGTCTTCTGCTATTAATATTTGCAAAGATTTATTAGAGGAAGGGGCAATACTTTATATTCATGATCCAAAAGTTAATTCATTGCAAATTAGCAATGATCTTGGAAAGAGTGAAAATCTACAATTAAAAAGTTTAACTTTACATGATGATTTTAATTTTGAAGGAGAATGGGTTTTTTCAGAGAATTTGAATGATGGATTTATAAATGCAGATGCAGTAGTGGTATTAACTGAGTGGGCTGAATATTCAAATATTAATTGGATTGAAAGAGCAAAATCAATGAGGCCTCCAGCTTGGGTTTTTGATGCGAGATCAATAATAAATCCTAAAGAAATCAAAAATGCTAACTTAAACTTTTGGAGAATTGGAGATGGTGCGGCGATGTAAAAAAATTTTTAATTCCTCCTTAATTTAAAAAATAGTCATACATCAAAATTTAAAAACAATAAGTATTTAAATTCTAATTTTATAATCTTTTGATTCTTTTTTGTAGCTGGATATTGTACTTGAGATACCATCCTCTAGACTAATTTTATAAGACCAACCAAGGTTTTTAAAATTTGAAATATCTAATAATTTCTGAGGAGTGCCGTCTGGTTTTGATTCATCCCAAATTATATTTCCATTGAAATCACATTTTTTTGCGATTATATTTGCTAAATCTTTAATCGATATATCTTTACCGGAACCAACATTTAAAAATGATAAAGGTGAATTATTTTCATCTTTAGGTGATGAATTAGAGTTTATATCCCAATTAGACAATGCAAATAAGCAGGCATCAGCAAGATCATCTACATGTAGGAATTCCCTTTTTGGCTTTCCAGTACCCCAACAAATAACTTCGTTTTTATTACTATCCACTGCCTCTGAGAACTTCCTTATTAAAGCAGGGAGAACATGACTATTTTCTAAATTATAGTTGTCTCCAGGTCCATATAGATTTGTGGGCATTAAGCTAAAGGCATCAAATCCATATTGTTTTCGAAGCGCTTCACATAATTTTATTCCACTTATTTTGGCAATTGCGTACCATTCAT
>QCMA01000045.1 GCA_003214115.1 Prochlorococcus sp. AG-418-I21 | reverse complement strand
AACATCCTAACTTTTTATTGATATCTATAATTTCTGATTTTCCCGCTATTGACCATTTTTTAGAGAAATTATCTAACATTCTCATATCTGAATAAATTCTATTATTGAGCATTTCCTCTCCAACTATTTCGCCATTTAGATCAGCTGCAGTTATGAGTCCCTCTGTCCCACCGTGTTCATCAACTACTAGCAAGAACGGATTGTAGTCTCTTACGATTGGAAATATTTCTGCTAGTGAACATGTTTCTATTATTTTTGTTACTGGTAAAAGGAATGGCTCTAATAATGTATCGGCTTCCATTTCACCTTTTGATATTGGCTTAGCTAGATAACGCAAATCTAATACACCTAATACATCATCTAAAGACTCACCAATCACAAAGAAGCGTGCATGACGAGTTTTATCTACTTGTTTCATAAGTTCTGAAAAGGTTATATTTTTTGGCAAAGTTACCATTTCAGATCTTGGAATCATCACTTCTTTAACCTGTGTATCTTTTAAAGCAAAAACTCCTTCAAGAATATTCTTCTCATCTGGTTTTAAACCTGTTACATTATCTGTTTCTATAAGAGTTTCTAATTCTCCAGCAGATAAACCTGAGTTTAAAGAATCCCATTTGTTATTTAAATTAAACAAGCCTAAACAGGCGCTAGCAAAAAATTCTATTGTTTTGACTATAGGATTCATCGCTTTTCTTACGGCATCGAATATTGTGGTTAACTTTAATGCTGCAGATTCTGGATTGTTAATTACTAAAGCTTTTGGAATTAGTCCAGAAACAAGAGTAACAACTAAAACAACAAATAAAAATAATAGAAGATCATAAAATCTATTTGATAAAATATTTCTTTTCCAATAATCATTAGCCAAGTTATTGCTTAGCCATCCAATTGCAATTAATGAAATTGTTACTCCAAATTGAGAAGCAATTAATGAAGATCTAAAGCGTTTTTGAATTTTTAAAATTGAAAATGCTCCTTTCTTTTTTTCTTCTATTAACCTTAAAACTTTACTTGGCCTTATTAATAAAAAAGAGAGTTCACTCGCTGCGAAAAAAGCTGGTAAAAATAAAAGAAATAAAAGTAGAGTTATTTTCATTCAATGACAAATGAATAATGGGGGTGGCGAGGATCGAACTCGCCTTAGCCAAATTATGAGTTTGGTGCATTCACCAGATTGCTACACCCCCAAGGGAATTTATGTAATTTTAATTACATTGAATTTCAATATACAATATAAAAATAATATTTCAAAAAACGCCTCATTAGGAAGTTTTTGTGAGATTTCTTTTTTTTCTTCTAATCTTTAAATATAAATTTAATTTTTACTAATGGGCAAATTTTCGGATAAGTATGATTTAAATAAAGCAAAATTGTTAAAACAGTTAATTGAAAAATCTTATAAGAAAGGTAACTTCACTTTATCTTCAGGAAAAAAAAGCAGTCATTACTTGAACTGTAAACCAGTATCATTAAATGGCGAAGGCTTAAACTTAATAAGTGATTTATTTTTAGAGTTAAAGGACTCAAGGTCAAAAGCTGTAGCAGGATTGACATTAGGTGCAGATCCTTTAGTAAGTGGATTAATTGTCAAAGCAGCTCTGCAAGGCCTAGATCTTGATGGTTTAATAATTCGGAAAGAAATCAAAAAATACGGTACCAAAGCTGGAATTGAGGGTCCTTTATTAGAAGAAGGAACTTTAGTAACTGTCTTAGAGGATGTCGTTACAACTGCTGGTTCAGTTATAAAAGCTATAAAAAAGTTACGCGAAAATAATTATGTTGTTGAGGAAGTTTTGTCTATAGTTGATAGGCAAGAAGGGGGATTAGAAGCCCTTGAAGATGAAAATATTAAATTAAAGAGTCTTTTTACAATAAAAGACTTTTTATAATTATTTCAAAATGCAAGATATAAAAAAACAGTTTTGGCTTGAAAAATTTGATTGTTTTTCTGTTTCTGGAAAAGATGCCAGAAAATTTTTGAATGGAATAACAACTGGTAATATTCTTTATTCAGGGAATAAAGTTATCAAAACTTGTTGGTTAACTCCAAATGGAGTTCTAAGGGCATTATTTGAAATTATTTTCTTAGAAAGAAACTTAGAAGTAATTATTATGGCGGGTAATACTAATGAAATAATTGACTACTTTAATCAAATTATTTTTCCAGCGGACGATGTACTTCTAAGTGAACCTTTCTTGATAAATAGAATTCAGGAAATTGATGAATCTACTTCATGGAGAACTTACCAGCCTATTTTCTTCAAAACAGAAGATAAAGAATTTGAAAGACATAAAAATAAACTAAATTTACTAGATCCCAATGATTTAAAACTTTGGAAGATTAATCAGGCAATACCTTCATTAGAAATGGAAATAAACGGAAAAAATAATCCTCTTGAGCTTGGATTACAAGATCTTATAGATTTTAATAAAGGTTGTTATTTAGGACAAGAAACAATGTCAAAAATAAAAAATGTTTCTTCTTTAAAACAGGAAATAAGAATTTGGAAATCATTTGAATCTAATATGAATTTAGACGTTGAAGATAAAAATTTATACATAAATTCTTCCAAGGATATTTCTGTAGGCAAAATCACTAGTTTTTTTAAATCAGACTCTCAAATAAAAGGTTTAGCAATGATTAAAAGAAAATATTTAGAGGAAGGAAGTTATTTTTTTTCAGAAATTTTTGGAAAAATTATTATAAATAAATCTGTAGGATCAATTTTTCTTTAATAGATTTTTGATTAAATATTCTGCAATTTTTAAAGTAGCCAAACAATCATCTTTATTATATTGGATAATTTTTTTTAAAAATATTTCGTTTTCTGTAATTTGATATTGAATCCACCAATAAAGGGCTTTCGAGCCACTTACATTTTTCTGCATCCATTCAAATCCAAGCCAATTAGAAACAGTTTTTAAGCCATAGTTTTTTACTGGTAATATCCAAGACTTTCGTATTAAGGTATGTAAGTCTATAAATCTTGAGGCAAGTGAATCAATCTCTTCAAAACTAAAATTTAGGTTTTTAGCAATATTAATTATTGCTACCTTTTCAGTTTCTCCGTAATGTAAAACCGGCCATTCCTTATGTGAAAAAAGTATTTCAATAATTTTTCTGAAAGATTCTTCTTTATTGTTTTTGAGATTTAAAATTGGTTTATAAATAAGATCTTCTTTTTTTGTAAACAAATTATTTATTTTTAAAAAACCATATAAAAAGTCATGCTTATCATCTGGATTTGACTCAATATCAAATATATAAAATCCCGAACAAGTTTTTTCTAGTAAATCGTTAGTATCATTTTGATTAGAAATGCGATATGGTTCCCCAGAAATATAAGCTTGTGCTTGCTTTACAAATACGGACGCTTTTTCATACTTTTGATCATTGAATTTAGATAATTTCTCTCCAAGTTGTTTTTCGTTATAAGAAGCTAATGTTTTGGTATCAGATATTCCATTTGTTATGAGCAATGAGGCTGTTTTGGATCCTATTCCATCTATATCTGTTAGATATCCATTTTCTTTTGCTTCTTTGTCACAAAATTTTTGCCATGTACAAATAGTACATTTTTTTCTATCTTGAGTAATTTCTGGCATAAATCCCTCTAAGCATTCATTCAAACTTAAAAAAATATTCAAAACTTTTTTTCTTAATTTTTTATTTAAATAAATTTCTTCAACATTAACTTTTTTTTTAAAACTTGAAATTACTAATCCTTTTTCAATTTTAGATTCTTGAAAAGTTCCCAAAATAACAGAACTAAATGCTAAGTCGAATAAATGTTCTCTAGTGGTTTTGTGACCTAACTTGTAAACAGCAGGTAAATATTTATATTGTCCCCATTTACTTTTGCCTTTAGTCTTTACAAGTAATTGTGGACGTATCTCTGCTTCAATATTTTGGAAAAGATTCCCTTTGATTTTTAATCCAATTACCCCTTGATAACCACTTTTGCATGCTTTTAATCCTGTATATATTTCACTATTACAAAATTCAGAGAAAATTTGAAACTGATTAACTTTATCTATAGCTTTATGGGGAGACCAAACTTCGTAAGATTTTTTAC
>QCMA01000044.1 GCA_003214115.1 Prochlorococcus sp. AG-418-I21 | reverse complement strand
TGCATGCCTGTGGTCACGATTTGCATATCTCGATTGGATTGGGTGTCGCAAAAATTATTAAGGATTTAAAACTAAATTTTGGGACTCGGATAATTTTTCAGCCTGCTGAAGAAATTGCCAGTGGAGCTAGATGGATGATTAAGGATGGTGCAACTAATGGTTTAACCCATATTTTGGGAGTTCATGTCTACCCCGATTTATCCGTAGGGACTATTGGCATTAAAGAGGGAAGTTTAACTGCAGCTGCTGGAGAACTTAATGTTGAGATTAAAGGAAAATCAGGCCATGGTGCTCGACCTCATGAAGGAGTTGATGCTATTTGGGCGGCCTCAAAAGTTATCTCGGGAATTCAAGAATCAATAACACGGAAGTTAGACCCTCTAGATCCAGTAGTAATAACTTTTGGGAAAATAAATGGTGGCAATGCATTCAATGTTCTCGCAGAAAAGGTTAATTTAATTGGTACTGTTAGATGCACTAATCGTAAAGTATTTTCGAATATTGGTAATTGGCTCAATGAAAATATCACTTCTTTAGCTAATAGTTGCGGAGCTGAAGCAAAAGTAATATTTAGAGAAATCACTCCGGCAGTTAATAATAATCCTGAAATGAATAAAGTCCTCAGAGATTCGGGAATTAAGGTTTTGGGTCAAGAAAATGTAATCGAATTACAAAAACCATCATTAGGAGCTGAGGATTTCGCTGAATTCTTAAATGAAATTCCTGGAGCTATGTTTAGGCTTGGGGTTTCTAGTTCCAATGGATGTGCTCCTCTTCATAGTTCTAAATTTGATCCGGATGAAAGAGCTATTGCTGTTGGAATTAAAGTGATAACAGAATCCATAGTAAAATTAAATAATGAAAAAATTAATACTATTGGCAAATGAAAATTAATAAAAGATTTATTTTATCTTTTGTAGCTCCTTTCATGATTTTTATATCTGCCATCGGATTAATATTTAGGGATAATTCCAAGAAGATTTTTTATTTACCTATTGGCTTAATGGGGATTGTAATTATTTTGGAGAGGGGTATGAGCAGACAATTGGATAGAAAAAATATTTTAAAAAAGATAAAGTCTTATCAAAAAAATAAATAAAACAATTTTATTTATTTTCACGCAATATGAGATGACTTATTAATAGAAAAGAGCTATTAATAAAATAAATACTAGGGGTGCTAAGAAATTTAACTTAGCTGAGATCATACCCTTTGAACCTGAATCATTAATTTCGATGCAGGGAAGTTGAGATTTGATCAAACTTTAGTAATAGCACTTTAAAAATTAAGAAATTATGAGAAGTTCTTGGATTAAGCCTCGCCTTGGGAAAGACAATGTAACTCAGATGAACTTTGCGAGAAATGGATATATCACTGAAGAAATGGATTTTGTTGCTAAAAAAGAGAATCTTCCTTCTTCTTTAATAATGGAAGAAGTGGCAAGAGGAAGATTAATTATTCCAGCTAATATTAATCATTTGAATCTTGAGCCAATGTCTATAGGTATTGCTTCTAGATGCAAAGTTAATGCCAATATTGGTGCTTCCCCTAATGCAAGTGATATCAATGAAGAAGTGGAAAAGCTCAAACTTGCTGTTAAATATGGTGCTGATACAGTTATGGATCTTTCTACGGGAGGAGTAAATTTAGATGAAGTCCGACAAGCAATTATTCAAGAATCTCCTGTTCCCATAGGAACTGTTCCTGTTTATCAAGCTTTAGAAAGTGTTCATGGTTCAATAGATAGACTGACAGAAGACGATTTTCTTCATATTATTGAAAAACATTGTCAGCAGGGCGTAGATTATCAAACTATTCATGCTGGTCTATTAATAGAGCATTTGCCAAAAGTTAAAGGAAGAATTACTGGAATTGTCAGTAGAGGGGGAGGTATTTTAGCCCAATGGATGTTACATCATTTTAAACAAAATCCTCTCTATACAAGGTTTGATGATATCTGTGAGATTTTCAAGAAATATGATTGTACTTTTTCTCTAGGAGATTCACTAAGGCCTGGATGTTTGCATGATGCTTCTGATGATGCTCAGCTAGCTGAATTGAAGACCTTAGGCGAGCTTACTAGAAGAGCATGGGAACATAATGTTCAAGTAATGGTTGAAGGTCCTGGTCATGTACCTATGGATCAAATTGAGTTTAATGTAAGAAAGCAAATGGAAGAATGTTCAGAAGCCCCATTTTATGTGCTTGGTCCATTAGTAACAGATATATCACCTGGTTATGACCATATATCAAGTGCTATTGGGGCGGCGATGGCAGGATGGTATGGGACTTCTATGTTATGTTATGTAACGCCAAAAGAACATCTAGGTCTACCAAATGCAGAAGATGTGAGAGAAGGCTTAATTGCTTATAAAATAGCTGCTCACGCTGCTGATATAGCAAGACATAGAGCTGGAGCTCGTGATCGAGATGATGAACTTAGTCATGCAAGGTATAACTTTGATTGGAATAAACAATTCGAACTTTCATTAGATCCGGAAAGGGCAAAGCAGTACCATGATGAAACACTGCCTGAAGAAATCTTTAAAAAGGCAGAGTTTTGTTCAATGTGTGGACCTAAACATTGCCCAATGAATTCAAAGATTTCTGATGAATCTCTAGATCAGTTAAAAGATAAGCTTGAAGAATGCAATACTTCAGTATAGTTATCAATTAGTAGTTATAGAATTTCTTTCGTCTTATTAACTACGTTTTCGACTGTAAATCCAAAATTTTTCATACATTCTCCACCTGGTGCTGATGCACCAAATCTGTCCATGGTAATACAAATTCCATCAAAACCTGTATATTTATGCCAACCAAATGAATGGGCAGCTTCTACTACAACTCTTTTTTTCACACTACTAGGTAAAACACTTTCTTTATAAGATTCTTCTTGCTCTTCAAAAAGTTCTACACAAGGCATAGAAACAACTCTAATTTTTTTACCTAAGCTTGAAATTTCCTTACTTGCTTCAATGCAAAGATTCAGTTCGCTTCCAGTACCAATAAATATTAGATCTGGTGTTCCTTCACAATCGGAAACTACATATCCCCCTAGAGCAACTTTGTCGATCGAAGTATTTTCTTGATTTGGCATACCTTGTCTACTTAAACAAAGGGCAGAAGGTCTTTTTCGATTTTGAATAGCAAGCTTATAAGCTCCGCTCGTCTCATTACCATCTCCAGGTCTGAAAACTAGCATGTTAGGCATTGCACGAAGAGAAGGGATAGTTTCAATAGGTTGATGTGTTGGGCCGTCTTCTCCTACACCAATTGAATCATGGGTTAATACATAGATCACCCCTAATTCGCTGAGTGCTGAAAGCCTCATTGAACCTCTCATATAATCTGCGAAAACAAGGAAAGTTCCACCATAAGGAATAAGACCACTATTGTGATAGGCAATTCCATTAAGTACAGCTGCCATTGCATGCTCTCGTACACCAAAATGTAAATATCTTTTTTCAGGACTATGAGGCTGGAATGATCCAGTTTCTCCTTTGATATCTGTGTAGTTAGAGTGAGTTAAATCTGCAGATCCACCAATTAATTCAGGCAGGTTAGGTCCTAAAGCACCTAAACATATTTGTGAATGCTTTCTGGTTGCTAAACCTTTGTCATCAGGTGTATAGGAGGGGAGATCTGAGTCCCAATTCTCAGGTAGTTGACCTTTTAACATTCTGTTTAACTCGGCTCCTTCAGAAGGATATTTTTTTTGATATTCTTCAAATTTAGAGTCCCATTCTTTCTCTAAATTTTCGCCTTTGTTTATTGATTTTCTAAAATGCTCATATACTTCATCTGGTATTTCAAATGGAGGATATTCCCAATTTAGAAACTCTCTAGTTAATGCAGCTTCTTCTTCTCCAACAGCTGCTCCATGAATTCCAGCAGTATCTGATTTATTGGGCGAACCATACCCTATGGTTGTAGAAATTTTTATAATTGAAGGCTTGTCTGTAATTGATTTTGCTTTTTCGATAGCTTCAGTTATTCCTTTAACATCATGATTCCCATCCACAACATGTTGTACATGCCATCCATAGGCTTCGTATCGTTTTAGTACATCTTCAGTAAAAGAAACATCGGTTCGTCCATCAATTGTAATTTGATTATCGTCATAGAGCGCGATTAATTTTCCAAGCTTCAGGTGACCAGCCAACGAACAGGCTTCGGAAGCAATACC
>QCMA01000043.1 GCA_003214115.1 Prochlorococcus sp. AG-418-I21 | reverse complement strand
AAACCTTTAGCATTTGTGGGTGTACTGCATGCAACAATCTTTATACCAGGAACTGCATGAAAATATGCTTCAAGTCTTTGACTGTGTTCAGCTCCAAGTTGACGACCAACTCCTCCAGGTCCTCGTACTACTGCTGGTATTTTATAATTTCCTCCGCTTGTATATCTAAGCATGCCCATATTATTTGATATCTGATTAAAAGCTAAAAGCAAAAAACCCATATTCATTCCTTCTACAATTGGTCTTAAACCAGTCATTGCTGCGCCCACAGCCATTCCCGTAAAACTATTCTCTGCAATAGGAGTATCTAAGACTCTTAACTCTCCATATTTCTCATATAAATCCTTAGTAACTTTGTAAGATCCTCCATATTGACCAACATCTTCCCCCATAACGCAAACATTTACATCATTTGCCATTTCTTCATCAATTGCCTCTTTCAAAGCATTAAATAATAATGTTCCAGCCACAATTAATTACCTAATTAATCACATTTATAATCCTACCACTTTGATTAATTTAACCTCCTTCAGCAAAGGTTATAAGTAGTAATATTGACAAAATCATTCCTGGTGAAAGTAAAAGTATTAAAAGTCCTAGGTCATGTAAAGACATTAAATAAAGTGTTTTCTTAATGATATGACCAATTCAACTTTTCTTCAGAAAAAAACTTCGTATAAATACAATAAAAAGTCCTATACCTATAAAAGCAAAAGAAAATGTTAGCAAAAAAGATAATCCAATGATTAAGGTGTTAATACTAGAAGAAATATTTTGTACTATTTCAGAAGAATTAGATGGTTTATGTATTGAAAAATAAATTGCAATTTTATTACTCAAAAAATAAAAAAATATAAATAATAAAAAACTGGTTAATGATCCTACAATAAAATTTATTGGTCCTTTTTCGGGAATATTTTTTTCATTATTCTGATTACTTTTATCAGCCAAAATAAAATTTTGTATAGAAAAATTTAAATAAATGCTATTCCCTTTTCAAGGAAAGTGCAAACCCATGAATCGTAACCATTATCTTTAAATAATTTATAATTTGCAGTTAATTCTTTTTTAGCAGTCTCTACATCTTTAAAAAGTGCAAAGCATGTGGGACCTGATCCGCTCATTGAAAATGCCAGACTATTCTCTAATCTAGAAAGTAAATATAATGCCTGCTTTACAGAATCATTTACATTTTCAACAACTAACTGCAAATCATTTTTTATAGTTAAATGTTGATTATCAGAATTTAAGTTATTTAAACCATTATCTCTTAAATCTTTTCTTATGTTCTCAATCAATTCTTTATTTATAAGATATTGATCAAAAAATCTATTACTATATTTTTTATAAGTTTCAGCAGTAGATACAGATACATTTGGATCTTTTAAAAGAATTACTCCATATTCAAAGTTTGAATCTAGTTTCTCTAAAATTTCGCCTCTTCCAAAACATAATTGAATACCACCATTTATAAAAAAGGGAATATCAGATCCTAAAGTTGATGCTAATGAACATAATGTTTCTTGATCTAAGTTCAAATCCCATAATTTATTAAGACCAATTAATGTTGCTGCTGCATTACTTGATCCGCCAGCTAATCCTGCTCCAATTGGAATATTTTTTCTTAAAAATATATCCGCACCGAGATCTTTATTTGATTTTTTCCTTAATAGATTTGCCGATTTAACAATTAAGTTATCACTAGATAAGCTTAAATCATTAGAATCAGATTCAAGTTTAATTAAACCTTCATTGTTAATTTGAAATTCTAAATAATCAAAAAGATCAATATTTTGCATAATCATTGCTAACTCATGGAATCCATCCTCTCTTTTACCAATTACTTCAAGGTGCAAATTTATTTTGGCAGGAGATTTTATAATAATTTTCTTTCTAATTAAATCTTGCATTTACCTAAATATTTATTTTTTGATTTTAATACAATTTTCTGCAAGCTTAATCCATTTTTCAATTGAAATATCTTGTGGTCTTAAATTAAAACAAACTTTTGAAGATTCAGATAATTCATTTATCTCTTCATTTGAAAGTATTGAATTAAGAGTATTTCTAAGCATTTTTCTTCTTGAATTAAATGAAATTCGAAGAAGTTTATCTATATATTTTTCTAGACCAATATCTAATCTTAAATCATTTTTAATTGGTTCGAAAACTACTAAAGAAGAAAAAACTTTTGGAGGCGGACTAAAAGATGAAGGCGGTACATCACAAATTTTTTTAATTTTTGATAATAGTTGCATTCTTACACCAAGCGCACCGGCATTGGGACTTCCTTCTTTTGAGATAATTCTATCTACAACGTCTTTCTGCATTAAAAAAATTATTTTTTCGTAATTATAGTTTCTTGTAATACCCAATCGACCTATGAAGATATCCAAAATTGGGCCAGTTATATTGTAAGGAATATTTGCAATCACTTTTGTAATCTTCTTATTAATTGAATCTAAATTTACGGTAAGAATATCTCCCTGCTGAAGTGAAAACTTATCATTATTATTGAATTTATCATTCAATAAATTTATTAAATCTTTATCTAATTCAATCGCATATAATTTTTTAATTTTTGAATCTAATAATTTAGATGTTAAAGCTCCTTTACCTGGACCAATTTCTAAAATAAAATCATTTTCATTAAGAACAGCAATTTCTTTGATTTTTTCTAATATTTCTTTATTTACCAGCCAGTGTTGTCCAAATCTTTTTTTTTGATGATGGTTTTTAGAATTCATCTAAAAGATAAATAATATGTTTAAATTAAATATAAATTTATTTAATACTTTATATCATGAGCTTATCAAAAAAAAATTTAGATAAACTCAATAAATTTAAAAAAAATAAAAATTTAAACAACGAAAGTAAAAATATAAGTAATTACACAAATAAATCTAACAATGATAATTTAGTCTCTAATCCACTTAATACAGAAGATCCCAATAAAATTTTTTATTCGTTAATTGATAATTCAGAATCTTTAGAAGAGACTTCTAACGTTAATAATTCACTAAGAAAAAGTGAGCTTAATCAAATTAATATGGATTCTAGAAAAACTAATTTTTCTAAGAAATTAACAACCGAAGAGGAACTATATGATGAATTTAATTATCTTCTTGATGAATAATTAGTTTTAATATTTACTTATGCTTCAGATTAATAGATTAACAATTTATGCCATTGGCAAAATAAAGAAACTTTGGATTAGAGATGGAATTAATCAATACAAAAAGAGAATGCCTGAACTTGTCATTAATGAGTTAAAGACTTTTAACTTAAATAATCTTAGATCTAATAACAATATTATTATCTGCCTAAGTGAAGAAGGGAAGCAGTTTAATTCAGTTGAACTATGTTCTTTTCTCTTAAGTTTTAAAAATAATAAAATTAATTTCTTAATCGGTGATACTGATGGAATAAGTTCAGATATAAAAAAAAATTCAGATCTTATACTAAGTTTGTCTCCTTTAACTTTTCCTCACGAATTAGCTAGATTAATTCTAATAGAGCAAATCTATAGAGCTGTTTCTATATCAAACAACTCCCCTTACCATCGTTCTTAAGAAGATTAGATTTAACCTAAAATTAATCTATAAAACTTTAATAACTAACTATTTTTTGAATTTTTATTATATAGTACATATATACTATTAATTCAGATCTTGGGCTCCTTTGATTCAGCTACTAAAAAGTTCAGAATCCCCTTATTAAATGATTCGGTATCTGCAGGATTTCCTTCTCCCGCAGATGACTATACGGAAGAAAATATTGATTTAAATGAACATCTAATATCTAATCCGTTTAGCACTTTTTTTCTTAGAGTTAAAGGTGACTCAATGATAAATGCAGGAATTAAAGATAAAGATTTAATAATAGTAGACAAGAGTTTAATCGCCAAGCCAGGGAATATTGTCATCGCAATGATAGACGGAGAATTTACAATAAAAAGATTATCTATAAAAAATAATGAATTATATTTAAAAGCAGAAAATCATAATTATCCTGATTTTAGCTTTAAAAACCATATTGATGTACAGATATGGGGAGTTGTTATTTATTCAATACATAGCTACTGATGAGAATATCAAGTAATGATGCCATAGCTCTTATAGATGCTAATAATTTTTATGCGTCATGCGAACAAAATATTAATCCTAACTTGAGAAATAAACCAGTAGTAATTTTATCTAATAATGATGGATGTATCATTGCGAGAAGTCCTGAAGCGCGAGCTTTAAAAATTAAAATGGGAACTCCTTATTTTAAGATCAAAGAAAAATTAAATAAATTAGATGTAGCAGTCTTAAGCTCAAACTACTCTCTTTACGGCGATATGAGCAAAAGGCTAATGAATTTACTAAAAAACTACTGTGAAGAAATAGAAATTTATTCTATTGACGAAGCATTTGTCTCAATTTCTAGACCTAATGATAAAAATCTATATCCTTGGGCAAGAAACATAAGATCATTAATATATCAGAATCTAGGGATTACGATAACAGTAGGAATAGGAGAAAATAAAGTAAGAGCAAAAATTGCTAATAAATTAGCTAAAAATATTGATTATTCAGCTGGAATATTTGATTTAGCTAGAACCAGAAATGAGAATAATTATTTAAAAAGAATCAGTGTAGATAAGATATGG
>QCMA01000042.1 GCA_003214115.1 Prochlorococcus sp. AG-418-I21 | reverse complement strand
AGGGATAAGTCAACATAAGGGCTCCTATTTGGTTATCAAATTTCTTAACCTTGATCGACAAATCTTGAAAATCGATATTTCCTTCGTCATCACATTCAACCGTTAAAACATCAAATCCTGCCATAACTGCACTAGCAGGATTTGTTCCATGAGCACTTTTAGGAATTAAACATTTTTTTCTTGAAAGTTCACCTTTTGATTGAAAATAAGAATTTATTGCCAATAATCCTGCAAACTCTCCCTGAGAGCCTGCATTTGGTTGAAAAGAAACTGATTTTAAACCAACAATATCACTTATCCATTTTTCTAGGTCAGATATTATTTTTGAATAACCCTTAGTTTGATCTAGTGGAGAAAAAGGATGAATAGAAGATAAATTAGCCCAAGAGACTGGATTTAACTCTGATGCAGAATTTAACTTCATGGTACAGCTTCCTAATGGCATCATTCCATCTACAAGAGAAAAATCTTTTTCAGCAAGTCGAAATATATACCTCATTAACTCTGTTTCACTTTGATAGTTTACAAATATATCTTGCTGCATCCATTCACTGGATCTCAAATCTAATCTTTCAAGATGAAATCCTTTATCAAATTTTATATGCTCTAAATATTCTTTTTTTTCTAAAAGGTTTGCTATAAAAGTCACAATATCTTTAATTTCTTTTTCATTAGTTAGCTGATCTAAAGAGATACCAAAACCAGTTGAGTTTTCAATAGTTGATCCCAAAGGCAAAATTCTTAGGTTATAACCATTTTTTAAAGCTTCATTATGAATCTGTTGGGCATGTTCAGAATAGATATCAACACTATCAAATCTAATCCCATCTGGTATCTCAAAACCTAAATCAGCCAAACATGATTCTAAATTTATTCTCATCTGCACAATTCTCTTAGCAATTTCGGTTAAGCCATTAGGTCCATGATAAATAGCATAAAAAGAGGAAATTATGGCTAGCAAAGATTGAGCAGTACATATATTACTAGTAGCCTTCTCCCTTCTAATATGTTGCTCCCTTGTTTGTAATGCTAGTCTTAAAGACTTTTCTCCATTTTTAGAGAGAGTTTGACCAACAATTCTTCCCGGGATAAGCCTTTTATATTTTTCGCTACATGCAAAAAATGCGGCGTGAGGTCCACCAAAACCCATTGGAACTCCAAATCTTTGCATACTACCTACTGCAACATCTACACCAAATTCAGAGATTGGTTTAATTAAAACTTGTGCCAATGGATCAATACATGCCGTTACAATAATTTCAGATCTATGTGCTTGAGATATTAAGAATGTTGGATCAAATAATTCCCCATTTTTGCCAGGTAATTGAAACAAAATTCCAAAAACATCCTCATGATTGGAAAAGTTGCCTGGAGTAAAGCGTTTTAAGGATATTCCCAAAGGTTTTGCTCTGGTTTGTAGAACATTAAAAGTATGATCAAAAACACTTGATTCCACTAAGTAAACTTTCGAAGATTTATTTTTTCTTGCCGAAAAACTCATAGCCATAGCTTCTGCAGCAGCAGTGGCCTCATCTAACAAAGATGCATTAGCAACAGGGAATCCTGTTAGTTCACAAACAATAGTCTGAAAATTAAAAAGAGCTTCTAATCTTCCTTGTGCAATTTCTGCTTGGTAAGGAGTATAAGACGTATACCACCTAGGATTCTCAAGAACATGTCTTTGGATTACTTTAGGCATGTGATTATCGTAATAACCAAGTCCTATTAGGGATCTCATTTTATTATTTTTATTCGCAATCTCTTCTAATTCATTTAAAGCCTCAATTTCCGAACACCCTCTGGGTAATATTTCAGAAGACTTATCTTTTAACTGAATATCTTCAGGAATAACTTGATCTAAAAATTGATCAATATTATTAAAACCAAGCTTAGAGAGCATTTTCTGCTCATCAGCATCACTCAAGCCAAGGTGTCTATTAATAAATAAATCTGAATTAACCGTGGATTTCATGTCCAAATTTTTTTCTATAACTTAGCCTATGGATACAGATTTTGCTTTAATTTGGCATAACCCTTGATTTATATGCATCTGAAGTCATCAAATCAGAAATTGATGCTTTTGGTTCTGGTTTCAAAACGACTAACCAACCGTCTCCAATAGGATCATTCTGTAAAAGCTCAGGGTTATCAATAACACTTTCATTTACAGATACTATTTGCCCTGAAAAAGGCAGATAGACTTCCTCAACGGCCTTAACTGATTCTATTGTTCCAAAAGTCTCACCTTTCTCTAAAGTCGTCCCTTGATCAGCTAATTCAACAAATACAATATCTCCTAATTGATCTATAGCAAATTCACTAACTCCAATTTTTAATAATCCATTTTCTTCCAAGACATATTCATGAGTATCAGCATAGTTAAGATTGTCTGGAAACTGGTAAGACATGATTAAGTAGATAAAGGAAGTAGAGAATCCTTTGAAATTAATTTTTCCTCTAATAGTTCAGATAATAATCGAATTAATGCAATTTTGATATGAGCTATGTGAGAACCACCTTGAACATATATATTGTAAGGATCTCTTAGAGGAGCATCAGCAGAAAATTCACTTGTACTACCTTCAATAAAAGTACCTCCTGCCATTAATAATTTTGAATCATATCCATCCATTGATGATGGAACAACATTCAGAAAAGAATCTACCGGTGAGGAATTTTGGAAGGATTGACAAACTTTTTGTACCAAATCAGGATTACTCAATCTTATTGACTGAATAAGATCAGATCTATAAGTTGCTGGCTCTGGTAAAACCTTAAATCCCAAATTTTTAAAGACTGCTGCAACCATATCAGCACCTTTGAGTGATTCGTGAACAATTTGTGGTGCTAAAAACAAACCCTGCAAAATTAATCTTCCTAGTCCAAAATTTATTCCTGCAGAAGAACCAATGCCCGGTGAGGTTAATCTAGAACATGCCATCTCAACCAACTCTGCATCTCCTGCAACATACCCACCGGTAGGAACGATTGTTCCTCCCAAATTTTTAATCAATGATCCAGCAATTATATTTGCCCCTTTAGAAATTGGTTCATTATCTTCAACAAGCTCACCATAACAGTTATCAACAAAACATATACAGTTAGGATCAAGGGAATGAATAAGACTACAAATTTTCTCTATCTGATGATTCGTAAGAGACTTTCTCCAACTATATCCACAACTTTTTTGTATGAATACTAATTTGCATGACTTTTCTTTAAAAGAATGAACAATTTTTTCTTCAAAAGAATCAAAATTCTCACAGATATTTATTTGCTTATATTTAATGTCAAAATCTTTAAGTGAGCCTTTTCCTCTTCCCCTTATTCCTATGACTTCTTCTAAGGTGTCATATGGTTTTCCTGTAAGAGATAACATTACATCTCCAGGTCGAAGAATTCCAAATAAGACAGAACTTATTGCATGCGTTCCACTTACAAATTGCATCCTCACAGCAGCCTTTTCAGCAAGAAAAAATCTTGCAAAAACAGCATCAATTTTTTCTCTAGATATGTCATCATGACCACTACCAGAAGATTGATTGAAATGACTGGTAGAAACTTTTTCTTCCTTAAAAATTGTCAAAATATTTTCTAATTTCTGAAAAACCTGATTAGACCTTTCTTGGAAAACTTTACTTAAACTCTCTTCGACAGAAAGAACAGCGTTTTCAGCAAGTTTTAAGTTATTATCTAAAGTCATTTATTATGAAAATTCTTATTATTATCAGAGGCTAAATTCCTTAATTCTGCGAGGAAAGCATTAGGTCCCCTACCCTGAAAATAAGAAAGTTTTTTTGAAGCCTCATATAAATCAAGAAGTTCTCCATCTAATTCTTCTGCCGTATAATCTCTAATTCCTGCAATTACCTCAGCAAAACGTTCTCTACGGGCAGATTTATTGACAGCATAGGCTTCCATTACCTGAATTTTACATGATCTCCAAGCCTTATTCTGACAAAAATGCACTGAAAGAGCATCACTTAAAGCAGAAGCTTCTTCATCTTCTATGTACCAGTCAAAAGATGAAGGTAAAGGTTTTAATCCTGAAAATATCTCGAATAACTCCCCGGCCGACAATGGATTACCAGAATCATTTTTTAGGGGTAATGCAGACTCTTCCAAAGATTTCCATAACTCTGGGTAATCCCTTTCAAAACGATCCCTGATTTTTTCAATACCTTGATCAAGAATCGTATTAACTTGAGCTAAAGCAAGAAAAACTTCAGGACCTGGCGAAGATAACTTCCCATTCCTAAGATTAGAAATTTGCGAATTGTGAACTTTACCTAGATCAAGAACTTCTGAAAGTAAAGGCAATACTCTGTGAGACCATCCATTTCTTTCATGCCAGAGGTGTATCAAATGAGCCATAGCCCTTCGACCTCTAGATAATTTATCGCGATATCCGAGACTCACAGATAATTAAACTTATCAATAGTATAGTATGATAATATTACATATCGGTAATTTTGAAAATAGTATTTCAATATCATGAATTCAGTAATTTTCCAAGAAACAGCAAAATTAAAAAAACCTGTTCCAGCTGAAAAAGTTATAGAACTCTCAGAAAAATTACTGGAACCTTCCAGTCATTCAAAAAGATATCCCCCAAGACTACATAAAACGTGGGGAACAATAGTTTTTATGGTTGCAATTCATATTCTCTCTCTTATAGCAATACAACCAAAATTCTGGAGTCTCCCTGCAGTCACTTCATTATTATTTTTTTACTGGGTAACTGCTTGTTTAGGAGTCACCCTTGGATATCACAGATTGTTATCACACAGATCGTTCATTGTGCCAAGATGGTTAGAAAGATTTTTTGCTACCTGTGGAGCCATAAGTTGCCAGCATGG
>QCMA01000041.1 GCA_003214115.1 Prochlorococcus sp. AG-418-I21 | reverse complement strand
AGAAAAACTTACAGACAATAAAGAATTAAATGCCAAGGTTTTAGTTATGACTCCTACAAGAGAATTGGCAACTCAAGTGGCAGAATCTTTTAAAAGTTATAGTTCTGAATCTAGTAATTTTAAGACGGTTGCAATATATGGAGGTACCGACTATCGAAATCAAATTTCTGCATTAAAAAGAAAAGTTGACGTAGTAGTTGGGACCCCAGGCCGAATAATGGATCATATAAGGCAGGGGACTTTTAAAATTAAAGATATAAATTGTCTTGTTTTAGATGAGGCAGATGAAATGTTAAATATGGGTTTTCTTGAAGATATTGAATGGATAATAGATCAACTTCCGGAAAATAAGCAGATGGTATTGTTTTCAGCAACAATGCCTAGTGAGATAAGGAACATAGCAAAAAAATATCTAAATGATCCCGCCGAAATATTAATTAAAAGTGTCAAAAAAGAAACTCAATTAATTTCGCAAAAATTTCTATATGTTCAAAGGCATCATAAGTTAGATGCTTTAAAAAGAATACTAGAACTTAATAACGAGGGAGTAATTATTTTTGTTAGGACAAAACTACTTACAACTTCAATAGCTGAAGCTTTAGAGAATTCAGGTCATACTGTGGCAGTACTTAATGGAGATATACCTCAAAATCAAAGAGAAAATACTGTAGATAGATTGAAAAAAGGATTTATTAATATCCTTGTTGCAACTGATGTCGCAGCTAGAGGATTAGATGTTGAGAGGATAAAACTTGTTGTTAATTACGATTTTCCTTTTGACAAGGAAACATATACTCATAGAATTGGAAGAACTGGAAGGGCAGGCAGATCAGGAGAAGCAATTTTATTTGTTAATCAAAGAGAAAAACATTTTCTAAGAAACTTAGAAAACTCAACAAGAACCAAGATTGAAGAAATTAATATACCAAGTAATAAAATAATAAATGAAAAAAGGATGGAGAAACTTATAGATAATGTTAATGAGAGTTCTTTAGATAAAGATGAAAATGAAGAAAATAAAGCTTTGATTATTGATGTACTAGATAATTTAAAAGAAAAATACTCTATGGATGACTCAAATATTGCAATGGCGGCGATTAATTTAGTAATAGGTAATAAATCATTTTTTGTTAATGACGATGATTCTTGGATTAATAAACAAAATAATACTGATCGAAATAGATCAAATAGAAATAGTAATAATCGTATGCGAAATTCAAATAGAAGAAATAATTATCAAAATGATTCTTTTGAAACCTATAAATTTAACTTTGGTAAATTTGATGGAGTTAGAGTTGCAAATATTATATCCTCAATCTGTAATTCAACTAATATAAATGGTAGATCCATAGGAAAGATACAGATTTTTAATGATTACAGTTTGGTAGATTTACCAAGAGATCTGCATAGAGAAACTAAAAATAAATTAAAAAAAATAAAAGTCAGAAACTAGTGATAGAGAATGAAAGCTAGCAAATATAATTTCTTTATTTTTGTGAATCTGATAATACTATTCAACTCCTTTAATAGTTATTATTTAGCTCAAACGAAACAAAATTCAATCATTAAATTATTTTGTCTTCAGAGTGTCAAAGAGGAGATGATGAAAGCAGAAATGGTATATAGTGAAGAAATTGCGAATGAAACTTGTGATTGTTACTACGAAGAATTTATGCAAACTGCAAGTCATCAAGATGCAAAAACAAAATGTAAATTAGAAACTAAAAAAAATTTAAATCATGATAGAAAAATTTAATTATTATTTTTATGAGGTCTAAGAACAATCAAAATCCAATAATTAGACTTTATTTAAATCTGATCGAGGAAAGAAGGTTACTATTTTTTGCTTTTCTTAGTTCCATAATTAATAAAATATTAGATTTAGCCCCCCCGGTAATAATTGGTCTTGCAGTGGATATTGTTGTTAATGAGCAGAATTCATGGATTGCTGGTTTTGGAATAAAAGAAGTTCCAGCACAATTGATTTTTCTTGCATTTGCTTCAGGAATAGTTTGGTCCGGTGAATCCTCCTTTGAATATTTATATTCGATTTTATGGAGAAATTTGGCTCAGCTATCGCAACATAAATTAAGAATAAAAGCTTATGAGCATATCCAGGAATTAGATATGGATTTTTTTGAAAATGATAATACTGGAAGGCTATTATCTATTTTGAATGATGATATAAATCAACTCGAGAGATTTCTAGACCAAGGGGCTAATCAGATTATTCAGTTATTTATAACTGTCTTAATAATTGGGGGCACTATGATTTTTGTCGCTCCAAAAATCGCTTTATTTGCTTTCTTTCCTATTCCAATTATATTTTTAGGATCAATTAAATTTCAAAGGAAGCTTGCTCCAAAATACAGAGATGTTAGAAATAAAGCTGGAATGTTGGCATCAAGGCTTAATAATAATCTAAGTGGAATTCTAACCATAAAAAGTTTTACTAAAGAAAAATGGGAACTAAATAGATTAAATAAAGAAAGTCTCGATTATCAAAGAAGTAATAAGGCTGCAATAAAATTATCTTCTGCTTTTATCCCTCTTATAAGATTTGCAATTTTATTTGCTTTTATAGCGATTCTATTAATTGGAGGTTTCCAAACTTGGAATAAGACACTTGATGTAGGTACTTATAGTTTTTTAGTTTTTATTACACAAAGACTATTATGGCCTTTAACTACTTTGGGGCATGTTTTAGATGATTTTCAGAGATCTATGGCTTCAATAGATAGAGTAATTGATCTCATAGATACGCCTATAAAAATAAAAGATGGAAAAATAAAAATTGAACCTAAGGATATCAAAGGAGAAATTATTTTTAATAATATAAATTTTAATTATCCTGGACGAGATTTAACTTTAAAAAACATAAATTTCAAAATTGAAAATAACTCAACATTAGGAATTGTTGGTTTAACAGGTTCTGGGAAAAGTACAATAATAAAACTACTACTTAGAATTTATGATAGTAATAATGGGTCAATAACCTTGGATGGGGTTTCTATTAAAGAAATAAATTTGAGGGATTTAAGAAAGTGTATCTCTTTAGTAAGTCAAGAAACTTATTTATTTCATGGCAGTGTACAAGAAAATATTGCTTATGGCTCAATCAACCCAAGTCTTAAAGATATTATTAAAGCTTCAAAGATTGCGGAAGCTCATAAATTTATTGAAGAATTACCAGATGGTTATAAAACTATTGTGGGGGAAAGGGGCCAAAGGCTCTCAGGGGGGCAACGTCAAAGAATTGCCTTGGCAAGAGCTGTTTTAAAGGATGCTCCAATATTAATATTAGATGAAGCTACAGCTTCAGTTGATAATGAAACAGAGGCTTTAATTCAAAAATCGTTATCTAAAATCACAAAAGAAAGAACAACTATAGTAATAGCTCATAGATTAAGCACTATAAAAAATGCCGATAATATTGTAGTTATTGATAAAGGTAAAATAGTTGAAAGCGGAAAACATGAAAAACTATTAGATCAGAACAAAATATATGCTGATTTGTGGAATGTTCAAGTAGGAATCTAGTATGAATTTCTAAACTATATTAAGAAGTTAAATGATTCAATTACGTTACTAAACATACCGTCAACTTTATTCCACCTTTCTTCATTTGTTCCCACAGCTAAAGTGTAAAGTGTTCCTCTATCAATTACGACAGTAGCTAATTCATGTCTTGCCTGTTCATTTAAATTTAATTCATACTCTAAATCATAGAAAATATGATTGGATGCCTCCCTCTTATTGGCATTTATAAGTTTAACCTCTCTACCTGAACCTTCGGGAGCAATGACTTTGTCAATTAATGTTTGACCTACTTCACTTGGGCTTCCTAATTGCTCTAATTGAACCTCTTTATTGACATCAGAAATAACTAAACTTAAGGTCTCATTACTATTTATTAAATCGTGATAAATAATTTCAGGTCCTCCATCGACTTTTACTCTAGTCCATCCTGTTGGATATAAAAAGGCATATCTACCATCTGGACTTTGATAAGCTTCTAATCCCGCATTTAGTCCGCCACTACAAGCACTCAGTGTTAAGCACAAAAAAACCAAAAATAAATATTTGAAAGGGTTAAATTTAATATTTTTCATTTTGTTTGAAATTACTAACTAGAAACATAATAAGACATTAAAAGCAAACAATTATGGCAATTCAGAATTTTGCGTCTAAATTATCCCTAGAAATAGTTTGATTTTGATTACTTATACCAAACCACTTTCAAAATTAATTGGTCATTTTGAGAAATTCCCAGGGATTGGTCCAAGAACAGCGCAACGATTAGCCCTGTTTATTTTAAAACAACCTGAAAGTACAATAAGAGACTTTTCAAAGGCTTTGTTAGAAGCACATAGTAATGTTGGTCGTTGCAAAAAATGTTTCAATTTGACTTCTGAAGATGAATGTGAAATTTGTAAAAACACTGAAAGAAATAAAAAACTAATCTGTGTAGTAGCAGAAACTAAAGATTTGCTTGCTTTGGAGCGCGCCAGGGAATTTAAAGGTGTTTACCATGTTATTGGTGGTTTGATTTCTCCAATGGATTCTGTTGGCCCTGAACTCCTAGAAATAAGAAGCTTAGTAGAAAGAGTTAGTAAATCTGAAATAGATGAGATCATATTGGCATTGACCCCCAGTGTTGAGGGAGATACAACAAGCCTTTATATTGGAAAATTGTTAGCCCCTTTTACTAAAGTGACGAGGATTGCATATGGCCTCCCAATGGGTAGTGAACTTGAATATGTGGATGAAGTTACACTTGCAAGGGCGTTAGAAGGAAGAACAAAACTAAATTAGACAATGAAAGAAAATAATCTAATCAAGAAAGAAAAAATCTTAAGACTTCCCTCTTGGATTAAATTTCCTATTAGTAAAGCTTCAGAATTCGAAAAAATACAAA
>QCMA01000040.1 GCA_003214115.1 Prochlorococcus sp. AG-418-I21 | reverse complement strand
AACTGAATCATGAAAAGCTTTAAGAACTTTAGCTGTCCAATAATGTTGATTAATATTCTTAGTTTGAAGTACTTTTGATAATGAAATACCTTCTGATGGGGTGTAATTTAAAACATTCATGCCAAGTCCTATTCTTACATAGATAATTTCCTTACCTCTTGTTATCACTCTTGGTAAAAACCCAATCAACTTTTTTGAACCAAAAAAAATATCATTTGGCCATTTCAAACAAACATTTATATTCTCTTGTCTAAGCATTTCACATATCTTAATCCCTAATGACAAATTAAATATTTGACTTGCAAATTCTTTTGAAAATATTGGGTAAGCTGCACTTAACCAAATCCCTCCTTTTGGAGAAACCCAAGTTTTTGAGTTTTGGCCAAACCCAGAGAACTGTTCTCTTGCGATTATTGCCACTGGCTTGTTTTTCTTTATTTCAGAATATCCAAGTAAGTTTGTTAGCTCATTTTCGGTACTTTTACATTTTATTTTGTAAAGAAGTCTCCAACTTGGATATTGACCCTGAATCTTTTTTAAATAAAAAACTGTCTTAGCTCTAGATCCAATAACTTTCACAAATTCTTTATTAAAACAACAAGCATCTTTTTGAAGATTAGACTAACTTTAGTCTTAATAAGTTAATTTTACAAATTGGACAAAAAGTATTTGCCAATAGTGAATAGAAGGTATCCAGATCCATTAAAAAATTGTCTTGATAATTTCAAAAAATCATGGGGTGACTTAGATAAACTTTCTAAAATCAACGAAAACTGGAAGAACTTAATCGGTTTGGAACTTTTTCAAGAATGCAAACCATTAAATATTGAAAAAAAAATACTTACTATTGCAGTAAATCATCCACAGTGGCGCCAAGCCTTAATCTACAACAAGCATAAATTAAAAGAGAGAATCGAGAAAATTGGAATAACTTTGAATGAAATAAAAATAATACAAAATTATGAAATTAAAAATAAAAATATTAAAGCTACTAATGCAAAGATAGTTTGGGCAAAGCATCCAAGCAGAATCCATCAAAATAATATGTGCATTTGTACTCTCTGTAATACCCCAACTCCTGAAGGCGAAATCAAAAGATGGGGAAAGTGTTCTTTTTGTTGGAGAAAAATAAATAACTAAATGCTCTATTTGGCTAAAATTAGTATTCCCATTTGCCCGCCCAAAATAGTTCTATATTCAGCTTTTTTAAATCCAACTTTCCTAGCAATTCTTATAAGTTCATTTTTCTTTGGAAAATTTCTAATGCTTTTTTCAATATATGCGTACTCTGGACTTAAATTAAAAAGGCGCGAAATTATTACTACAATGAATCTCAAATATAATTTCTGAAAAACATTAGATAAAGAATCTTTTGTTGAGTGATTAAAATCCAGAAATCCTGCCCTTCCATTATCATTCAAAAGATAAAAAACTTTTTTTATTCCTTCTTCAACATTATTCAAGTTTCTTAGTCCATATGACATGCAAATCCCATCATAATTTTTTGAATAATCATTAATTTCTAAAACATCTTTAATTTCCCACTTTATAAATTTATTTTTTTTTATCTCTGATTTTTTCTTTGCAATATTTAAAATTTCTTCTGCACTGTCAATCCCAGTAATTGAACCACTTGGACTAACTCTCTTAGAAATTAAGAATGCTAAATCTCCAGTGCCACAGCATAAATCTGCCCAATCTTCACCATTTACAGGTTTTAATAAATTCACTAATTTCCTTTTCCATAATCTGTGCAGTCCAAAACTTAATAGATTATTTAAAAAGTCATATTTATAGGAAATCTTATTAAATATATTTTTGACTTCGATAGTTTTTGTGAATTTCATTTTTAAATTTTTAACTTATTTCTTATTGGTATTAAATTAAATTTTTTATTCATATGGTCTTATTGAAAGTTTTTTTTCGAGAAGGAAAGTCTTTATTTCTCTTAAGGAAAGTTTCTTATCATGAAGTAATGATGCTAGAAGTGCGGCAGATGCCCTGCCTTCATTGAAAACATCATAGATATCTTCTAAACAACCTGCTCCTCCAGAGGCAATTACTGGAATATTAACAATATTGGCAACAGATTCAGTAAGATGTAAATCATATCCATTCTGCGTGCCATCACCATCCATTGAAGTTAGCAAAATTTCCCCTGCGCCTAAATCCTCAACTTTCTTTGCCCAACTTAATACATCTATTCCAGTATTTTCTCTCCCTCCTTTTACATATACCTCCCATTCATCAGTCTTATTAACTTTTCTTTTAGCATCAATTGCTATCACGATACATTGATTGCCAAATTCTCTAGAACTTTTAGAAATTAAATCTGGATTTCTAACTGCAGAAGAATTCAAACTTACTTTATCCGCTCCAGCTCTTAAAAGATCATTAATTGAAGAAACAGAATCTATTCCTCCACCTACTGTAAATGGGATTTTTACTGATTTTGCGGTCCTAGATACAAGGTCAACTAATGTATTTCTATTTTCTACACTAGCTCTAATATCTAAGAATACTAGTTCATCTGCGCCCTCATCAGAATACCTACAAGCCAATTCAACAGGATCGCCTGAGTCTCTCAAGTTAACAAAATTTACACCTTTAACCACTCTGCCATGGGCGACATCTAAACAAGGAATTAAACGAAGAGCTACCATTTTAGTAAAAATTGTCCAAATGCTGTTAATCTTGCATAATAGCTTCCATTTTACCTCTTATGGCTGAAACAAAATTATTACCCAAAATCGGTAGTAAAATCAAAATTAACATTAACAAAGTAAAAGATAGACTACCAGCTAAATTAATCGATCAAATATCCTCGAGTCCTAAAGCAGTAATAACAGGCTATAAAATGACAGACGGAAGAAGTATTGGAATCACCGCAAAATTTCAGAATGGTGAGCAAAATTGGTTTTTCCCAGAAGAAATTGAGAAAGGTTAAAGAATAAAGTGAATGATCCAAAACAACTATTAGGAATTAAGGGTGCCTCTGAAACATCAAGTATATGGAAACTCCGTATACAGTTAATGAAACCCATAACGTGGATCCCTTTGATATGGGGAGTTATTTGTGGAGCAGCTGCAAGTGGGAATTTTGAATGGACATTTAGTAATGTTCTAGCTTCATTAGCATGTATGTTGATGAGTGGACCGCTTCTGGCTGGTTATACCCAAACCATAAATGATTTTTTTGATAAAGAAATTGATGCAATTAATGAACCAAATAGACCAATTCCTTCTGGGAAAATTTCAATTAAAGATGTAAAAATACAAATCTGGGTATTACTTATAGCGGGTTTAATAGTTGCTTTTCTATTAGATTTATATGCTAAGCACAGCTTCCCCTCCGTCTTACTTTTGGCATTAGGAGGTTCCTTTGTTAGTTATATATATTCTGCTCCACCACTCAAATTAAAACAGAATGGATGGCTTGGAAATTATGCATTAGGAGCATCTTATATAGCTTTACCTTGGTGGGCAGGACAAGCCTTGTTTGGGAAATTAACAATCGTGACGGCGATACTAACACTTGCTTACAGCCTCTCAGGACTTGGAATTGCTGTTATTAATGATTTCAAAAGTGTTGAAGGAGATTCAAAGCTAGGCTTGAATTCTCTACCAGTAGTATTTGGAATTAAAAATGCAAGTAGAATAAGTGCAGGACTGATTGATATTTTTCAATTAGCAATGGTTGTAGTATTAGTCATTATTGGTCAACA
The DNA here is from genome assembly GCA_003214115.1 of Prochlorococcus sp. AG-418-I21. Taxonomy (GTDB): domain Bacteria; phylum Cyanobacteriota; class Cyanobacteriia; order PCC-6307; family Cyanobiaceae; genus Prochlorococcus_A. The sequence goes on along the minus strand of QCMA01000040.1, from coordinate 1,202 downwards.
TTTAGCCTCTGTAATTTTGGTTTTATTGGTAATTCCACAAATTACATTTCAAGATATGTGGTTACTAAGAGATCCTCTAAAGTTTGATGTCAAATATCAAGCAAGTGCCCAACCGTTTCTTATAACTGGAATGTTAGTTACAGCTTTAGCGATAGGACATAGTTTTTTAGTTGCTTAAGGTGCAAAAGATTAAATTCAAATCTTTTGTTTTTATAATTCCAATATTAATTCTTTCTGGAATATCTTTTTATTTTTTTAGTCTAATATTTAGCACATTAAAATTTGACGTTTCTAAAAATAAAAAGTCTCGGGAAACCAAATATTCTTACGTAATATCATCCTCTGATAATAAGATACTAAGCAAATTAAGCCGCAAATTTGAAATAAATAATAGTTATAATAAAATTCCAATTTTTCTTAAACGTTCTTTTATATCTTCTGAGGATAAAAGATTTTATAAACACAATGGAATAGATTTAAAAAGTATTTCACGTGCCCTTATTCAAAATATTAGAAGTGGTTATGTTAAAGAGGGAGGAAGTACCATTACACAACAAGTTGCTAGATTACTTTTTCTGAATAATGATTTAAGTTTTCAAAGAAAAATCAAAGAAATATTTATATCACTCATACTTGAATTTAGATATAACAAAAATCAAATTTTAAAATTATATTTAAATAATATTTACCTAGGATCAGGAGCATACGGGGTAGACGAGGCCGCTCAAGTTTATTTTGGAAAATTTATAGAAGAATTGACATTATCAGAGATCGCATTAATTGCAGGATTAGCTCCAGCTCCATCAATTTATTCACCTTATCAAAATTTAGAAATAGCCATTAAAAATAGAAATAAAGTTCTTGAATCAATGTATGTTGATGGATATATTTCTCTTGCAAATAAGAATAATGCTATTAAAGAAAAAATAAAGTTAAATTATCAAACAGCTGATAGATTTTTAGATGATAAATTACTAATAAACTTTATTCTTCAGGAAACAGATAAAAAAATTGGAAGTAAAAATGATTATAAGTTTTTAAGAATTAAATCTTCTATCAACAAAGATTGGCAAGAAAAAGGTCAAAAAATATCAAGATACGCAGGGCCTGAAGAACTTGAATTTGCTCTGTTATCTATCGAATCAAACACGGGACTAATCAGGACAATGATAACCAGCAAAAATCCATCAATTAATGAATAC
>QCMA01000039.1 GCA_003214115.1 Prochlorococcus sp. AG-418-I21 | reverse complement strand
TGGTTAATAATTTATAACTTTGCTTAGTTTTTTAAATTTATTACATAGATAATTCCTAAAGATCTGCTTTATTAACTAGAATAATGAAAAATTAATGAAGTATGGAAGACAAAGCACAAACTAATGATGTTCAAACTGCAAGTATGAATAGAACTAAAGCCCCCCAAAAAGTAGAGGTTGTAGTTGCTAATTCATCTTCAGGGTCTGAAGTAAATATCCTTGGAGAACTATCTATTTTTGTTTTAAGAATAGGGTTTTGTTCTTTGATGATTCATCATGGCCTAGAGAAACTTCAAGATCCTCAGGGTTTTGCTGAGTTTGTAGTTGGTAAGTACTTCCCATTTTTGCCAGGTGATCCTGTTATTTGGACTTTTGGCGCAGCAATTACTCAATTAGTATGCCCGCTAGGATTGGCTCTAGGGATTTTTGCGAGACTTTCTTCTCTTGGTCTATTTTCCACAATGGCCTTTGCTGTCTATTTTCATCTCCTAGATACTGGACTAGAGGGTTTTCCGCTCGCAGTTGTGGAGGGTCATAATTATGCCTTCGAATTGTCTTTTATATATGGTGCCATTTCTCTTTATTTTCTATGCGCAGGTCCAGGGAGGCTTTCTTTATTCAGAAAAACTAACAAGATTACATATTATCCAAAATCGACATAATTTAATGCAAAAAATGCCTTTTTTGCGTAAATACCATTGATATTCCTTTTAAATTACACATATCAATACTTTCTTGGTCTCTTAGACTCCCTCCAGGTTGAATAATAGCTTTTATTCCATATTCATTTGCTAGCTCTACAGTATCTGCGAATGGGAAAAAACCATCGCTGGCCAAGACAGCATCAGAACATAACCTTCCAGCTGCTTTTAGTGCAATTTTTGCAGCTCCAACTCTATTCATTTGTCCAGCTCCAATTCCAATAGTTTTTTGGTCTTTTGCAATAACAATGGCATTGGACTTCACGTGTTTACAAATTTTCCATGCAAAATTTAGATCTAAGTTAATTTGATTACTAGGGTTTTTATTAGTTACTGAAATCCAATTTTCAGTTTTTTCTTCACTATCGTCAGTATCTTGAACTAGTAATCCTCCCATTATTGATTTAGTAGAATTTTGATTCTTTTTTGGAAGTTGATCTTTTGAAAACTTTAAAATTCTTAAGTTCTTTTTGACTTTTAAAATTTCTAAAGCTTCCTTATCAAAAGATGGAGCGACGACGCACTCTAAGAAAATATCTTTGAGGTGAACTGCGGTCTCACTATCAACATTTGAATTAAAAGCAACTATTCCACCGAATGCACTAACAGAGTCGCATTCCAAAGCATTCAAAAATGCTTTAGAAGCTGAATTACTTATGGATGCACCACAAGGATTATTGTGTTTTAAAATAACAGAGGCAGACCCTTCCGTTCTAAGTTCATCTTTTTCTGTATAGCCAAATTCTAAAACTGTTGAAAGTGCAGACTCAAGATCTAATAAGTTGTTATAACTTAATTCTTTACCTTGTAATTGTTCTGCTGAGTTCCATCCAATATTATTTAAACCATACCAAAAAGCCTTTTGATGAGGGTTTTCTCCGTATCTTAAGGTTTTGATAAGTGGATATGATTCAATATATTTAGAAGACTGTAAATCTCTTTCTTTACTTATCCAATTAGAAATTGCAGTGTCATAGTCAGCTGTATGTTGAAATGCCTCACAGGCTAATTTTGCTTTATAAGATTCATTTAATTCCCCTTTTTTTCTTTCTTCAAGAAATTCTTCATATTGACTAGGATCTACTAAAACGGAGACATCTTTATGATTTTTAGCAGCAGAACGAATCATAGATGGCCCTCCGATATCGATATTTTCAATAGCATCTTCCCATTTAGCTCCCTGATCTATAGTTTTTTTAAAAGGATATAAATTTACAACTACTAAGTCTATTAATTCAAGATTATTAGCTTCTATATCTTTTTTATGTTCTTCATCAGTTCTTTTAGCTAATATTCCCCCGTGTATTTTTGGATGTAATGTCTTAACTCTTCCTCCAAGAATTTCTGGAGAATTAGTAAAATCAGCAACTTTAATAACTGGAATTTTAGCCTCTATAAGATGTTTGGCAGTGCCTCCACTTGAAAGAATTCTATAATTAAACTTTTCTACCAATTCTTTACAAAATTGGATTATATTTTTTTTATCAGAGACACTTACTAACGCTAATGGAGACATTATGGAAAAGTTTACTTACTTAAGAATATAAACATGAAATCTGCTATCAATCATGAATTTGTCTCGATTAGCTCTCAAACTGCAACTCATAGAATTATTTTGATGCATGGTTGGGGAGCTGATTCAGATGACCTTTTAACATTTGGAAAGGAGATGAATGAAAAAATAAATCTTGATTTTGAGGTAATTTCTTTGAGGGCTCCTGGATTACACCCAAGCGGTCATGGAAGACAGTGGTATGGATTATATCCACATGATTGGAATGGAGCTGAGGTTGAAGTAAATAAACTTTTAATTACATTAAAAAATTTTGATACTGATAAGATTCCACTAAGAAAAACAATTTTGTTGGGGTTCTCTCAGGGGGCGGCGATGGCAATTGATGCGGGATTTAAGTTAAATTTTGGATTAATTGTTGCTTGTAGTGGTTATCCTCACCCCAACTGGTCCCCAGGAGAAAAATTCTCGCCATTAATTATTAGTCATGGTTTATTTGATGACGTTGTGCCTATTGATGCCTCTAGGATTATTTATGAAAAGGTAAAGAGTAAGTCTTCTAAATTTTGTGAATTATTAGAATTTGATGGATTTCATCAAATTGATTCAAATTTAATTAATTTTATAAGTTCAAATATAAGTAATATTTTTTAAACAAAAGCGTATTCATATTCTTCAATCTCTTCCCAATCATCTGCAGTCAGTTCTAGACCCTCAAATATTTTTTCTTCACCAATTCCTTCAACTACAACTTTGAGTGATGGAAATAGAAAATGATTTTCTTCAGCATATTGGGCGCTAAATAATCCTTTTTCACCCCAAAAAAATCTATCGGTGGTGTGTTCATTTCTTCTTACATTAAAAACTGAAGGCGCAGAGAGACCATTTTCAGCTATGAATCTTCTTGCTGCTGTAACTGGTTTATGTTTGCCAGTTTCGATATGATAAATAGGTACATGTGCCATTACTCTTTGGCCAGCCAATCTTCTTCTGCTGATTCTTTTTCTTTTTTTTGACATTGATTGGTACTCCTGAAATTATTAATGAGATTAGTCTTATTTATTTTTACTAATCTTATATATGTGATTTTAAATTCACTTCAAATTACATAGAGGACCCATCAACCTCTGATGTAGCTTAAAATATGATTAAATATTCATATTTAAGGCTGGCTAAAGTCAGACCTCTTTATATATCTTAATACTTTTTTCATATTTTACAAGCCCTTTTTCAAGTTTTTTTTTAAAAAATTTCTCAAAATTTCATTAATCATGAATCTTTCAAAAAAATTTGAAGAGTTAATTTTAAAACAGCTAGAGAGTTTTGGTTGCTCAATGGGTGTGACTAATTTAGTTATGTATCTTGCTTCAGCTAAGCAAGGAACTAAAGCATCTTTTGAAATGATTGGTCAATGGCCGCAAATTGATCGGCTACTTCCTTCAATAGAAGATGATCCTTCACTAAAGGTTTCATCGCCTAATAGAAGATGGTACCCGCTACAAGAAAACGATATTCTCCTTGGTGTCCTTCGGGTAGAAACTGATTTGAAAGGGGGGAATTGGCCAGTGTCTCTTGATTCTAGATTAAAAGCTCTATCAATATCTTTAGCTAAATGTGTCTCTATCGAATTAGAACGTCAAAATAAAAATGAAGAAGTCAATTATTTAAAAAGTCAGGTCAATGTCATAATTCATCAATTAAGGAATCCATTAGCTGCTATTAGAACATACGCAAAATTATTAATTAAAAGACTTGGTTCAGATGATGATTCTATTGAAATAGTCGAACGCATGATAATAGAGCAAAAACAAATTAATCAATATATGGATTCTTTTGCTCAATTAAATTCACCTATTCAACTCCCTCTGGAAATTGGAGAGGAAAGATTATTATTACCACCAAATTTAGATAATAAAAAGGTAATAACTGTTCAGAGTTTATTAAGGCCAATATTAGAAAGGGGTAAAGCTAATGCGGACTTAGAGAATAGAGATTGGACTGAACCTTCTCTTTGGCCAGATTGGACTATTTCGCCATTAAAGGCAAAATATGCTGTAATTGCTGAAATTGTGGCAAATCTATTAGAAAATGCGTTTAAATATGCCCAAAAAGATGCTGAAATTGGGCTCGCAATTACGAGTAATGGACTCTGTATATTTGATGATGGTAAAAAAATAACCAAAAATGAAAACGAGAAAATTTTTGAAAAAGGTTTTAGAGGATCTGCTGCTAAAAAGAAGGACGGCACTGGTGTGGGACTTTTTTTGGCGAGGAAACTCGCAAAACAAATTGGAGGAGATTTGAGATTGCTGGAAAATAACTCGGTAGATAATACTGAGAAATCAAAAAATCTTAAGAAGAAAAATATTTTTTATTTAGAACTACCTATAAAAGAATTGCATGCATAAATAACATTGCAGTTTCAACTATAACAACACTTGCACCGCAGGCATCTCCATTAAAGCCTCCAATTTTATTACCCAGTATGTTTGGGATACAATAGCTTAGAAAAATACCAATCAAAATAAGAATTAAAAATTTAATTAATATTGCTTGGGATGTAATTGAAACAAATTGGTATGTAATGAAAATTAAAAGAAAAATAATGGAGATCAAAGATTCTTTTTTAAATCCATTCCAAAACTTTTTGTGACTAACAGATTTTTTCTTATAACTCATATATTTAAACTTTTCTATAAAAAATAAATTTGAAAATCTTCCCCAAAATAAGCATATAGGTAAAACAAAAATTACTAGGTTTTGAATTTTCAGTATGCAAGCAATTTGAATT
>QCMA01000038.1 GCA_003214115.1 Prochlorococcus sp. AG-418-I21 | reverse complement strand
CTTGCCCTTTAAATTCAATTGCAGGTAATTTCCCCGATCTAACTTTTTCAAGGAACCAACTTTCTTTTTTACCGTAGCAAAACATATTTATTTTTTTGACTCTGTATGGAATTCTCTTTAATTCAAGCCATAACCATATCTTCTGACAGTAAGGACACCAAGAATGCCTATCCCTAAAGAGGGTAACTAATACATCATTTTCACTATGCCCAAATAATCTTAAATTTGCGTAGGAATTATTTATACCATGGACTCTATCAAGATCTTCAACTTCGAATTTTTTTAAATCATCCCATGTCAAAATCCCATTCATTATTTCAATTAAAGCTATAAACTAACGTTATAATAATTGATTAAAAAAAGTCTTGGAATTTGAATTTGATTTAATTGTTGTTGGCGCTGGATCTGGAGGACTCGCGGCGGCTAAACGTGCAGCTAGTTATGGAGCAAAAGTCGCGATCATAGAAGTAAATCAAATAGGAGGAACTTGTGTGATAAGAGGATGTGTTCCAAAAAAATTGATGGTTTATGCAGCTAAAAGTAAAAAAAATATGGATTCTTCTGAAGGATATGGATTGAAAAATGAAGGTATTAACTTTGAATCAAATATTTTATTGAATAATGTTAGAAAGGAGGTTTCTAGATTAAGTAATTTACATAGAAATTCTTTAAACAAGTTGAATGTAACGATTTTTGAGGGCTTAGGAAGATTTACGACTCAAAATCAATTAGAAATTATTTGTCCAAAAACGAAGAAAATTAAAAATAAAATAAGTTCAAAAAAAATTCTTATTTCAGTTGGAGGTAAACCAAAGAAATTAAATATTCCCGGAGTAGATTTGGCATGGACTAGTGATGATATTTTTGACTTAGACAAGTTTCCCAAATCAATATTAATTGTAGGAGGAGGATATATTGCTTGTGAATTTGCTTCTATTTTCAGAAATTTAGGTACTGAAGTAACTCAATTAATTAGAGGTCAACATTTACTTAATGGTTTTGATGAGGATCTTTCTTCAAGCCTAGAGGAATCTCCTACTTATAATGAAATCAATATAATCTCCAATACTCAATTAAAGTCTATCAATAGAGTAAATGGGAATCTGGAATCTACCCTAGACTCGGGGGCTAAACTCCTAACAAATAATATTCTTATTGCTACAGGAAGAGAACCAAATCTTTTGCATTTAAATTTAGATTTTTTAAATCTAAAGATGGATGGCCAATATTTAGATGTTGATGAACTTAATCAAACAAGCAACGCAAATATTTTTGCAGTTGGCGATATCATAAATAAACCAAACCTAACTCCAGTAGCAATAGAACAAGGGAGAGTTTTTTCGGATAATTTTTTTAACGACCAAAAAAGAAAAGTAAATTATGAATATATCCCTAAGGCAGTTTTTACTATTCCTGAAATTTCAACAGTTGGATTAAGTGAAGGAACAGCAAAAGAGGTCTACTCTGAGGAAAATATTAAGGTTTTCAAATGCAAATTTACCCCTATGTCTAACACGTTTAAAGATAAAAAATCAAAATGCATGTTAAAAATTGTAGTTAATAAACTAACTGACAAGGTACTCGGATGCCATATGTTTGGAGAAACATCATCTGAGATTATTCAAATGGTATCAATTGCACTAAACGCCGGGATAACAAAAAAAGACTTTGATATTACTATGGCTTTGCATCCAACTATTTCAGAAGAATTTGTGACAATGTATGGCTAAAATTGCGAATTAGAAAATTTTAATTTTTCTTGAACTAACAGAAAAACTACAAGTAACGAGAAGTAAATAAATAAACCTATCCTTAATTCAGAAAGGAAATTAAATCCGTATAAGAAAAGTATCTTATCGAGAATGTAGAAAATATAAAGATTAAGCAAAATAAATCCTTCGATTCTGGTGATTTTTCCTTTGCTCCAAAAAATTGGCAAGCATGCAAAGGTAGTTAAAACCATAAAAGGTAGGTCAACTTTTATTAGGCTTTGTTCAATAACTAATCCTTTAAATCCTGAAAAAATACTGCAACTTCCAAGAATTAAAAGTTGGTTAAGCAAATTGCTTCCAATTACATTGCCAATCGCAAGATCTGTTTTGCCTTTAAATGCAGCAATTATTGAAGTTACTAATTCTGGTAAAGATGTTCCAGTGGCGATGATAGTTAAACCAATAACAATTTCATTTACCCCCAAAAGAGTAGCGAGCGTTTGAGAACCATTTACTAAAATGTTTGAACCAAAGCTCAAAAGAAATATTCCCAATATCAACTTCAGCAAAATATTTATTTTCCCTTTATTATTATCATTGAAATCTTCAATCTCTGGTTCAGCATCTTTTGTATCCTTTTCTTTCTCATTAATGGTGTTAATTTCCCATATTGTATTTAAGACTAAACAAAATATTAAAAATATCCCTGCTTGCAATGTTAATAAGCCTGTTGATGACATTGCCCAAACTGCACAAGAAATAGCCATTAATAGAGGAACATCTCTTCTAACTATTCTGCTTTTTACTTTAAGTGGTGTTATCAGTGAGCTTATACCTAAAACTACAAGAACATTAAAAATATTGCTTCCTATTACATTGCTTGCCGCAAGTGAATCACTGCCTTTTAAAATTGAACTCAAACTTACCAACAACTCTGGAGAGCTTGTCCCGAGTGAGACAACTGTTAATCCAATCACTATTTGAGGTATACCTAAAATTAAGGATAAATTTATAGCTCCCTGAATAAAGAACTCTCCTCCAGCAAAAAGTAGGATTATGCCTAAAACTATTTCTATTATTGGAAATAAAAAATCACTCATATTTAACCTTTTGTTTAGAAAATTTAAGCCTTAATAATTGATTAACAACTATCCTCGAATATCTATAATTTATTGTCAATTTTAATTTGCTGTTAAAATTGATTAAATTGTAAAAACATTGAAGACATTAACCATATTAAAACCTGATGATTGGCATTTACATCTAAGAGAGGGTGTTGTATTAAAAAATATTATTCACTTCACATCAGAATTTTTTGGAAGAGCGATCATTATGCCAAATACTAAAAATCCTATTACAACTGTAGAAAGCGCTATCTCTTACAAAAAATCTATTGTTGAAGCGTTACCAGAAAGTTCTAAGTTTGAACCACTAATGACGATGTATCTTACAGATGAAACTGATAAAGGAGAACTAATAAATGGTTTTAAAAATAATGTCTTTTTTGCGGCAAAATTATATCCTGCTAACGCTACAACAAATTCCAGTTATGGAGTTAGGAAAATAGAAAATCTATATAAAATCTTTGAATCAATGCAAGATTCTGGAATACCTCTTTTAATTCATGGGGAAGTGACTGATCCTGAAGTTGATGTATTCGACAGAGAAGAAGTTTTTATAGATAAAGAACTCTCTCAAATAACCAAAAGATTTCCAAAATTAAAAATCGTTTTAGAACATATAACTACCTCTTATGCAGTTAATTTTGTTCAAGAAAATAATATTGGAGCTACTATCACTCCACATCATTTGCATATAAATAGAAATGCAATGTTTTTTGGAGGCTTAAATAGTGATTTTTACTGCTTACCAGTTGCTAAGAGGGAAAATAATAGACTCGCTTTGAGGAAAGCTGCAACAAGTGGGGAAAAATGTTTTTTCTTGGGAACTGACTCTGCTCCTCATATTAGGAAATGGAAAGCTTTTTGTGGATGTGCAGGTATTTTTAATTCGCCAGTAGCAATAGAAAGCTATTTGACGGTATTCGAAGAGGAGGATGCTCTTGATAATTTTGAAAAGTTTGCAAGTTTGAATGGCCCTAGTTTTTATAATATGCCTCCAAATAAAGAAAAATTAAAATTAGTTTCTAGACCTAATAAAATCAATGATTTTGTTGATGTTGTTGAAGAAAAAAATATTGTCGGACAAATAAAACCATTTCATGCAGGGGAAACTTTACAATGGCAAGTCGAAAGGATTGTAAATTAAAAATTAGATTTAATCTGACAATTAAAAGTGTAAATATTCCAATTTTTCTTGGTTAAATGGGTTACTTTCAGCTACGATAAAAAAGCGCAAATTCCTTTTGGGAGTGTGGCGGAATTGGTAGACGCGCCGGACTTAAAATCCGTCGAGCGATTTAGCTCGTGGGGGTTCAAGTCCCCCCACTCCCATTATTTAATTATTTATTTTTAGTTCTGACGATAACTTCCAATAGTTGTTATGTTTTAACTAAGCAACCATAAATTAAAATGGAAAGTTTTTTCAATAATTCATTCGCTACTTTAATTGCTTATATCGGAATTATTTCTACCTATTTATTGGTAATCCCATTGTTACTATTTTACTGGATGAATAATAGATGGAATATTATGGGCAAATTTGAAAGATTAGGAATTTATGGCCTTGTATTTCTTTTCTTTCCTGGTTTAATTTTATTTTCTCCATTTTTAAATCTCAGACTAAAAGGAAGTGGTAAAGGTTAAATAATTGACTAAAGGAAAAGTTATACAAATAGGTTTTTTTATTTCATTAATAGGATTAATTAGTTATAAATTTGCACCGCAAATTGGTATCGATAATTTTACCGCCACTACTCTATCAAGTTGTATCTTGATTTTGATTGTTATTACTTGGGTAACATCTTATGTTTATAGAGTTGTAAATGGGAAAATGACTTTTATGGAACAAAGGAAGCGTTATAGAAAAGAGTATGAAAAAGTTGTTAATGATAAACTAGAAACCAAATTCAATTCTTTGTCAAAGGAAGAGCAGCAAAAACTAATGGAAGATTTAGAGAAAAATCCATAAATTTTTCATAGAAAAATATCTAAAAATTATGAAAGATAACAAAATGCAAATTACTAAAAATGAATCTTTATCTAAGGTAGATGAGATGTTTCGTGAGTTAAAAAATAAAAAAAAATTTGCTTTAATGCCTTTCATAATGGCTGGGGATCCCAATATTGAAATAACGTCTGAGATCTTATTAAAGTTACAAGAAAATGGAGCTGACCTTATTGAATTAGGTATCCCTTATAGTGACCCACTTGCAGATGGACCTGTTATTCAAGTGGCGGCCTCTCGCGCCTTAAAGTCAGGTACTAGCTTAAGAAAAGTAATTAAACTTTTAGATTCT
>QCMA01000037.1 GCA_003214115.1 Prochlorococcus sp. AG-418-I21 | reverse complement strand
GGTTCAATTAATAATCTGGTATCTGCTAATAATCCCTTCAAAAATTCATCTATTGAATCTTTTTCTAATGAAGGTAAAACTAGTTTATTTTTCTTTTTAAAGTAATCACAATTAGGGTTTGTTCTTAATAAATTCTTTTCAAGTTGGTCGAATTGTTTGTCCGAAATTAAAGAATTACCATTTCTATAATTATTGTCGTACCATTCAATACGTTCTTCTAAATAAGTCCTCATTTAATATGATGGATTAAGTTTTTGGCTAGGAATCCAACTTGGTTTATCTATGATCCATTTTTCTCTATCTTCATACTTAACAGTCCATAAAATAAATGAAGAAATTTGTTTTAGAGATATGCCAACCATATATCTTGTTTTTGGACTTATTGATATAAATCCAAATAATAATATTAGAAAAATAAGTTTAAAAATACCCTTAATCATTTGAAACTCAGTGTAATTTTTGCAAACTTTTTAATTAATGCAATTCTTATAACCTTCAATCTTCGCTAGTTCAGCAATGTTCAAACCTGTTTCTTTTAATAAAGTTTCTCTGATATCGTCTTTATTAAATTTAGTTAATGCTCCTTTAGAAGAATACTTAATGCATTGGTTTTTATATTTTGCTTCTTTGACAAAAGGAGATAAATAAAAACCAAACAATATGAGAAAAGCCCCATAAGTTACAACTTTTCTATGGTTTTTCCACCATTCATAAAATTTATTTGACACGAAAAATAAATAATTAATTTCTATTTTAAATTGACTGTCAACAAATTACTTTAGTAATTGAAGAATTGCTTAATTTATTGTTTTTTCATTAATAGATTTAACCCAAGAATAATATCTTGATTTTCTAATCCTTTGCTCTTTCGAGACTAATCTGTCCGCAGATTCTAGGGGTGATTCTCCTTTCTCAACTTTTGTTGTAATGGATATTCCAAAACCTTTTGCTTCAATTTTTGCAATGCCCCCCTCTAAAAAAAATAAAAAAGACCAACCTTTATTCCATCCTAAATAGAAGGGATTTCGATACATTGCATTCTTTTGGATATACTCTTTAATATTATTTTCCTTTTAGAGGCGTTACTTGTATTCACTATTACCAAATAAGAAGTTTACGGCTTTTTATTTCTAGAAAAGTAATTTTAGTATTTGATTAATTACTTGGAGGAATACTTGACTTCCAGGAGTAGTACATTTATATTAATAGTACAACTGTATTATCTTTATGACTTCAGGAGTCGCTAATGTTCGGACTTATTTTTATCATGACAGCCTTATTGACCCCCCAACTGGCTGGTTGTTTAACAAAAAAAATGGTTTATTAATTTTTTTTGAGAGTTATAAGAAATCTGTATCTAATAACTTAAAAGTATATACTCATCTTTTCTATTCAAATGAATTAGGTGAACCAGCCCAAATTAAAAATTCAAGACTTCATTCTATTGAGTGTGCTTGTGAAACATGGAATGAATTAATTTCAGGAGGTTGGCAAATTGTTACTAATAAATTCCAGTAATCATGATCAAAGTAAATCCTTCAAAATGGGAATATCTAAAAGAATCTACCCTAAAACGAAAACGAACAAAGATTTGTATTACTTGCAATCACTTTCGCTACAGCACTACAGAAACTTTTGCCACTATCTTGATCTGTCCAAGATACGAAAAACGTATACCACAGGGTGATCATTTACTTAAAGGTTGTGAGTATTGGCAAAAAAATAGGACGATATTTTCTCCTGAAGCATCTTAATTATTCTCTAATTAAACTTCTCTAAGTAGAGATATTTAATTATGTAAACAAAGCATTATTTTATACAACTTAAAAAATTCTTTTTAAGTAATTTTGAATTATGATTCAATTCTACTTTTCGATATTTTTATTAGTAGTGCTTACATTTTTTGCACTTTTATTAGATGCACCGGAATTGGCTTCTTTAATTCAAACATTTTAGAAAATAATAAATCAGCATTTTTACTGATTTACTTTATTTATATGTAAGGAGTAGGTTTGACTTGTTGAATAGGAGGGATCTAATGATTGACAGTCCACCAGAGGAATTAAATTATAAAATTTAAATCTAGATAAAACTAATGCTAAATCTGGAATGAATCCTCTATTTGAGATTCATTCCTATTTTATTTCTTTCTAAAAAATTTAAATTATAAATATTAAATTTTTCAAGTAAAAAATCTGTTCATATTAAAATGATTTGATGGCTAAGTCTCTTCTGAGATAGTGGCGAACTTTACCTAAATCCAAAACCAGTTTTTTGTTCTTCTTTTTCTTCCCATGCATTCATAATTAGTTTTAGTAAACTTTTAATTTCTAAATTCGAAGCATCAGTATCTTTTTGAAGATTTATACAAATGTTTTTTATTTCCTCATAAGCATTATCGATTAATATTGTTTTTTGATCTGGATTAGCCATAGAATTTTATAAAGCTCCATTACAGTTAAAACCACTGCAGTTAATAATCCTAAAAATATTCATTACCAAGTTGTGGAATCTTTCATCATAAAAAAATGCCCAGGTTGTAAATATAGCAAAACCAGAAACAGCAAAAGCTGCATATTGAAGCCAATGTATTCCATAGCTGTCTAATCCATTTTTATCAAAATCAGAATTACTCAATTGCTTTTTTTCTTATAATAAAAATTTTTTTTTAAAAAGGAGAGTTTGTTTTGAACGAGAAATTTATTTTTTTCGTTAAGGTCTTAATGTATTGATAATTTAAATAAAACCTGGTACTATCCACCCAAAAAAACCGTAGTTTATTATCAAAGCTAAAAAGCCAATCATAGCTAATCTCCCATTTGTTATTTCGGCATTTTTCCAAAATTTACCCGTATAATTTTTAATTTTTTTCGAATTTTTATCTATCAAATAATCTGGTTCTAATGGTTCTTGCAACCTTTTGATGGCGTATAAAGAAAATTGAATTGTAATTGCGATGATAACAACTATAAAACTAGTAAGTGCATCCATTTTTAGATTTCAAATGTGATCAATTAGTAAGCCAAAGAGTAAATGACATTTGTATGTATAAAAATTTCCCTATTTCTGCTTAATTGACAGAGGAAACCTTAACTTCAATTATTAAAGAATGTAACATATTTACAAAAAATTAGTATGAATCCTTACCTTTTCTTTGGATTTGACATTTTTAAAGACATAGTTGTCACATTTATGTATCATTTATACCAAATAAGTATCCTTAATTGAACTGCAAATTAGCTTTAAAGTCTTATTCCTTCAAGTAGAGTATTGCAATTTTTTATAGGATATATTTTTAATGTTATTTGTTTAAATTAATATTTGATAACTAGAAATTATTACTTTTGTTTGATTTCCGGAAGGTAAAATTTATTGCCTAATGTATAACCAATTGACATTAGTACGAACCCAATAAGTTGAGGTAAATGAGAATTTGCTAAGGAAATTTTTTCAATCATTTCTCAATCTATAAATTAATATAATAATAAAATATTTTTAATACTGTAAGTCTATTTTCTTTTTGATTCTTTAATTTCCCCAGATTTTTTTAGTGAATTAACAAGTCTTTCATTTTCTGTTTTTAAATTTTCTAATGCAGATTTTGTGAATTGTTCTTTAGCCTCAAATTTTGCTGAACTTATAACTTTTTTATTAGGGAGTTTTTTCTTCGGTTCTGACTTCATATTAAACAAACTTTTTAAAAATTTTAGAAGTTATTTTTTTTGTATTAGGTATTATTTTTTACACTTTCCTAGTTAATAATATTTGTTTACATAGACAAATTAATCTTTATCTTCTGGGAGCCTTAACCATCCAGAAGTCCATTCTGATTTTAATTTTTTCCATAAAATCCTTTTAGTATCTTTTTTATTTTTGGTAGGAAAAATATCAACCCATCTATCTTCATTTTTACCACCATAAGCTTTAACTTGAAAATGCCTATTACCATTAATAGTTTTTGGAGCTGTCCAACAAAGAGTAGGAGGCCATTTCATGAGAAATTTTAAAAGTTGAAAAAACTATAGGTTGCTTTGCCCAGTCAAAACTAAACCATAATATGCAATCGTACCAAGGATGAGTACGATACCTAGTATTCTAATGATCATGCTTTAATATTTTTAAATTCAAATTATATTAAAGAAGTTTTATAAGTTTGACTTAAAGATTTAATATTTTCTAATTTTTCCTTTTTTTATTTCTAACTATGGAATGGCAAGATTCAGGATGCCATTCGTTCTGGATTTTGCCAATAAAATCATAAATAAATGAGTCGGGACATCCAGTTTCTTTTTGAAGTTCTGAAAGTTCTTCTTTAATGAATTCATATACACTCGTTATAATCCCTAAATTTTCTTCTTGGGAGGGAGCCCATTTTTTATTCTCCATTAATATTTTTTAAATTATTTTCCACAATATCGTAATAGGTTATGTCACCATAATCAGCATCTGAACAACATAAATCTCCATATAGTTCATCTAACAAATCGTATGCATCTGAATAATTTTCAAAACTTTGAGCGGTTAATTCGTCATCTCTGCCATCAATTCTAATTATTTTGTAGGTCATATTTACTTAGATGCAAAAAGTATTTTTTTGATTCATTAGAACATCTTATAAATAAAAATCTTATTTAGGAGTATTGGTTGGGTAAAGCTTCTGAATTTTATTTTTCTGAATTTCTATTTTTCTTTGTTCATATTTTTTTGCCATTATTTTTCTGATAAATAATTGTGGTATAAGCCAGACTAATGCAATAGCTATAGCCATGAAAGCAGGATTTCTCCAGGTTAACCTAATAATCTCTTCTATAAATTCTTGATTGAAAATTTCCATACATTAAATTGTGATGATAAAAATATCGATGCTTTCTTTTATAAAATCTCATAAATATAACCGTTATTATAGCCTTAAAAATCTTATAAGTAATTTTATAAATTTTTTCTTTTTCTAATTTGTCTTTTTTTATATTTAGATTTAGATTAATCTTTTATTTTTAAGTTTAGAGATGTCGACTTATCTAATTACAGGATCAAATAGGGGTATTGGATTAGAACTATGTAGGCAAATTAATAAGAGGGGAGATAATGTAATTGCTACGTGTAGGAAAGCTTCAAAAGAACTTAGAGATTTAGGAGTGAGAATTGAAGAGAATATAGACATTTCTTCTGACGAGTCGATAACAAATTTGTGTAAAAAACTATCTGGAGTTAATTTAGATTGCTTAATTCATAATGCAGGAATTTATGAATTTAATTCTTTCGAAAA
>QCMA01000036.1 GCA_003214115.1 Prochlorococcus sp. AG-418-I21 | reverse complement strand
TATTCTTACAAATTCCTATTGGACTTTCATTATACGCAATAGGTCAAAAATTAGGAGTTGGAGGATGGGCTCTTGTACTTTGGGGAATTCCATTGAGGCTTGTGGTTGTTTATCACATAACTTGGCTAGTCAACTCCGCGACGCATTGTTGGGGTAAAGCACCATTTGAAAGTGGTGATTCATCTAAAAACAATGCGTGGGTTGCTGCATTGACGTTCGGAGAAGGTTGGCATAATAACCATCATGCATTTCCCAATTCGGCAAAACAAGGATTATTTAAAGGTCAGATAGACATAACATGGGAACATATTAAGATTCTTGCGAAATTTGGTTTTGCAAAAAAAGTAAAGTTACCCTCTAGGTCTTATTATTAACTATATTGTTCAATATTTTCATGGCTAAAAGAGTACAAGTCGCATTAACCGAATCAATCGCATCACTAGGTAAAGAAGGAGATCTAGTTGATGTAGCACCAGGATACGCAAGAAATTTTCTATTACCTTATGGCAAGGCAATGAATGTAACACCAGCAGTCCTTAAACAAATTGAAAGGAAGAAAGAAAAAGAAAAAATTGCAGCTGATAAATTAAAGCAAGAAGCTTTAGATTTCCAAACTGCATTATCTACAATAGGTAGGTTCACTATCAAAAAACAGGTTGGAGAAGATGGTGTCCTTTTTGGAACGGTTACCAATGGTGATGTTGCTGAAGCGATAGAAACCGCAACTAAAAAAGAAATTGATAGAAGAAACATTACTGTTCCTGATATTCATAATTTAGGTTCCTTTACTGTAAAAATAAAATTACATCAAGAAGTAAGTGCAGAAGTAAATATTGAAGTAACAAGTTAATCAATTTGTTGCATTATTTTGAAAAGTAGTCAGAGTATATATCTAAGCAATTAAAGATATGGTTTCCGTACCTTTTCCAAATAATGGGCAAAATAAAAATTTTAAAAAGGATTTTAATAGTGAAAATTCTGGATTAGTACCTCCTCAAAACGTTCAAGCAGAGGAAGCTGTTCTTGGGGGTATACTTCTTGATCCAGACGCGATCGGAAGAATTGCAGACTTAATTAAACCTGAAGCTTTTTATATAAATGCCCATCAAGAGATTTATAGAACAGCATTAATGTTGCATACCCAGGGTAAACCAACTGATTTAACATCAATGAGTGCTTGGTTAGCAGATAATGGATCACTAGAAAAAATTGGAGGAAACAGCAAACTGGTAGAACTAGTTGAAAATGTTTCCTCTACAGCTTCTATAGAACAAGTTGCTAATTTAATTAACGACAAATTCATGAGAAGGCAACTTATCAGATCTGGGAATGAAGTGGTTCAACTAGGTTTTGATCAAACTCAAGATACTAATGAAGTTCTAGATAAAGCAGAGCAAAAAATATTTGAAATCAGCCAAGAAAAACCTTCAAAAGGCCTGACTCAAGCAGCTGAAATCCTTACAAGTACTTTCAATGAAATTGAGTCAAGATCATTAGGTACTTCAGTAGCTGGTATTCCAGTAAATTTCTATGACCTTGATGCGATGACTCAAGGTTTTCAAAGAAGTGATTTAATAATTGTTGCTGGAAGACCTTCAATGGGGAAAACTTCAATAGTTCTTAATTTGGCTAAAAATGTTGCACAATCGCAAGATTTACCTGTGTGTGTATTTAGCCTTGAAATGAGTAAAGAACAATTGACATATAGATTGCTCTCTATGGAAGTTGGAATCGAAAGTGGCAGGCTAAGAACAGGAAGATTACAGCAAGATGAATGGCCATTACTCGGAGAAGGTATCAATTCATTAGGTCAATTACCAATATTTATAGATGACAAGCCTAACTTAAGTGTTTTAGAGATGAGATCTCTGTGCAGAAGATTAATAGCTGAACAAAAAAAAGAACTTGGATTAATTG
Source organism: Prochlorococcus sp. AG-418-I21 (assembly GCA_003214115.1). Lineage (GTDB taxonomy): Bacteria > Cyanobacteriota > Cyanobacteriia > PCC-6307 > Cyanobiaceae > Prochlorococcus_A. Next base: position 3,450 of record QCMA01000036.1, on the reverse strand, counting down.
TGATTGATTACCTCCAGTTAATGGAAGGATCAACCCCTGATAATAGAGTGCAAGAACTTTCACGAATAACAAGAGGTCTTAAAAGCATGGCCAGAGAATTAAAAGTACCAGTAGTAGCTTTATCTCAGCTTAGTAGAGGGGTAGAGTCTAGAACAAATAAAAGACCAATGTTAAGCGATCTAAGAGAATCAGGATCTATTGAACAAGACGCAGATTTAGTATTAATGATTTACAGAGATGAATACTATAATCCAGAGACTGAAGATAGAGGAATTACAGAAATCATTGTCACTAAACATAGAAATGGACCCGTAGGAACTGTTAAATTATTATTTGAACCTCAATTTACGAGATTTAGGAATTTAGCTAATTAAATCGATCCTAAAATGCAAGATCATCACTCAACAAATCAATCTTTTGATGTCATCGTTATTGGTGGAGGACATGCAGGATGCGAAGCAGCCATAACAACAGCAAAATTAGGATTTTCTACAGCCTTATTTACAATCAATTTAGATAGAATTGCCTGGCAGCCTTGCAACCCTGCAGTTGGCGGACCGGCAAAAAGTCAGTTGGTACATGAAGTTGATGCATTAGGTGGAATGATTGGTAAATTAGCTGATGAGACAGCTATACAAAAAAGAATATTAAATGCAAGTAGAGGCCCAGCTGTATGGGCATTAAGAGCACAAACAGATAAAAGAGAATACTCAAAAAAGATGATTGAAATACTACAAAATACAGATAATTTATCTTTAAAAGAAGCAATGATTACTGAACTGGATATTGCAAAAACTGAAGAAATTAGATTGAACTCAAAAAAAACCTTAAAAAAAAGAATTAAGGGTGTAAGGACTTTCTTTGGTAGTTATTATGCAGCAAGATCAGTTATCATCACAGCTGGTACGTTCTTAGAAGGAAGAATATGGATAGGAAATAAATCAATGTCAGCTGGCAGATCGGGCGAACAAGCAGCAAAAGGTCTTACTCAAAATTTGCACGAAATTGGTATTAAAACAGAACGTTTAAAAACAGGAACTCCAGCAAGAGTTGATAAAAGAAGTATCATTTTTGATGAATTAGATATTCAACCAAGCACTGCAGCAGATAAATATTTTTCGTTTGACCCAGATATAAAAAATAATATGCCTCAAGTTAGTTGTCACATCACAAGAACAACTACCAAAACACATCAATTAATTCGAGACAATTTACATTTAACTCCTATTTACGGCGGTTTTATTGATAGTAAAGGACCAAGATATTGTCCATCAATTGAAGATAAAATCGTTAAATTTGCTGATAAAGAATCACATCAAATTTTTTTAGAACCAGAAGGAATTAATACCCCTGAAATATATGTACAAGGATTTTCTACAGGTTTACCCGAAAATATTCAATTAGAACTTTTAAGAACCTTACCTGGATTGAATGAATGTAACATGTTGCGACCAGCTTATGCTGTGGAGTATGACTATATACCTGCAACACAACTCCAAACATCACTCGAAACGAAAGAAATTGAATATTTATTTAGCGCGGGACAAATTAATGGGACTACTGGTTATGAAGAAGCAGCAGCACAAGGATTAGTTGCAGGAGTCAATGCGACAAGAAAACTAGGTAAAAAAGACCCAATAATCTTCACTAGAGAAAGCAGTTATATAGGAACAATGATCAATGATTTAATTACCAAAGATCTCAAAGAACCATACAGAGTTTTAACTAGTAGGAGTGAATATAGGTTAACTCTCAGAGGAGATAATGCGGATAGGAGATTAACACCATTAGGTTATCAAATAGGGCTAATTAATGAAAAAAGATGGTCGGCCTATCAAGAAAAAATAAAACTTCTCGAGGAAGAGAAATTTAGATTAAATAAAACTCGTTTAAAAAATACCGAGGAAATATCAAAAAAAATAGAATTAGAAACGGGATCAAAGATCAAAGGCTCAACAACTTTGAAGGAACTCTTAAAAAGACCAAACTTTCATTATTCAGATCTAATTAAATATAATTTGACTGAAAAAAATCTAGGTTATTCAATACAGGAAGGTATTGAAATAGATATTAAATACGAAGGTTACCTTAAAAGGCAAAAAAACAACATTGAACAAATAAATCGTCAAAGCTGTAAATCTCTACCTCAAGAAATAAATTATGAAAAGATAGATACATTATCTTTAGAAGCTAGAGAAAATTTGAATAGGATAAAGCCAAAAAATTTTGGTGATGCTTCAAAAATTCCTGGAGTAAGCAAAGCTGATTTAACTGCGTTACTTGTTTGGCTAAAAATAAGAGAAATAAAAAAAGAAAAGGCAAATATTTTTGTCGAAAAAAAGTTATCATCTTAAAAGCATTCCGTCTGAGCACTGAATAATAAACTTTTTAACTCACCAAAAATTTTATGGGAAGAAAAAGCCTCTAATTTTTTAGTGAAAAATTCACTCCCAAAAATATCTGGTCCATGGAAATTAATGTTACTTGGGGATGGAAGTCCAACTAGACATTTACAGCTTTTAACTAATCAAGAGACAAAAATTAAGTTAATTTCAATGCGAGTTGATCCTCTATTCATTGAAGAAGGTCCTAAAGAATTAAATCAATTAAATGGACCTTTAATTAGAAGACAAGTATGGATTAAAAACAATAATAAAAACCTAGCATGGGCTGAAAGTTGGTGGAATGCAAAACAAGTTAATGAAAATTTAAAAGCCAAAGAAGAACCAATTTGGAAGAATTTGACACAAGACAGATCAGAATTGTTTAGAGAAGTTGACCGAATTTCACTTGTTAATTCAAATTGGTTAGAGGATCAATTTTGTTTTAAAGGTCCATTCTGGTCAAGAAATTATAGATTTTTTCGAGACAAAAAGCCCCTAACAATTATTAGAGAAGTATTCAATCCACATTTAGAAAGTTTATTAGGATATTCAGGAATTAAAGAATTTACGAAACTATACTCTTCTTCTTCTTGATCTTGGAAGATTTCTTGATTTTGATTGAACTTGTTGGTTTGATAGAACTCTCGTAGTATTATTCTCTTTTTCTGAAGCTCTTTGCCATCTTTCAACTTTGAAATCCATTTCATCTGGCCAATCTTCTTCCTTACTCTCTTTCACATAAGGTAATTTTTTTTGCTCAGTTGTATGTATATTTTTTGGTTGCCTTAAAGATATTGCTTCTAAAGGTCTTTTTGAGTGCTGTTTAGGAGATTCATAAGAATTTGAATCTCTAGAAAATGTCTTAATATCGCTGTTATCATCGTAAAAATTCTCATCATTCCAATCATCATTATCTTCATCAAAAAATAAATCCACTTTTTCAGATACCCATCTTCCAACTTTTTTCACACTCTTACTTGTTATACCTTGAAAATCTGAATTCCTTCTTTTCCCTGGTCTAGCACCAGATACTCCATCAACAAATTGTTTTCCAGTTTCGAAAATT
>QCMA01000035.1 GCA_003214115.1 Prochlorococcus sp. AG-418-I21 | reverse complement strand
ACCTATAGTATCGTGTTTGTATTTAAGATGCTAATTTCTCTTTATTCAGGATTTATTAGTTCTTTTTTTTCTATGTTTTCAAAAGGACTATAAAAATAAATAAAAGAAGAAGAGAAGAGAATTAAAGAACAAATTGAAATAAACGGTGGAATAATGAAATTGAAAAATTTAATTTTATTATTTAACCCAAATCTTAATTTTTTGGGAATGTTAGTAGCTATATCAGTTTTTTTAATTCTTACTTTTGGCGACTCATTTAACTGATCAAAACAATTTATGGTATCTGAAAGCAATGAATTACCAATCTTTAAAACTAAAGGCTTTACATTTGGTTTAGAGCTCTTTAGAACAATATTATGTATGTGGAGATTATCAGCTTTTATATCGATTAATTTAGAATGATATATTGGGATTTCGTTTTTGATTAAAAGATTTGAATAACTATAAAAAGCTTCCATAATAGGTCCTAAATGTTCAATTTTTCCTTCAATAAGTGGTTTATCAACTATGATTAATTTCCATTGAGAAATTATAGATATTTGATCTTTATTTTCATTATTAGAATAATCTGGCAATCCTATTATTTGGAGACTTGCAGAAGATTGATGAAATGACAATTTATTTTGCATCATATTAATAATCGTATAAAAAATTCTTCAACTTTTGATAACCCTGGTTTGAAATGCAAAAAGATAAAATAAGCAAAGATTTTATTATAACCTCATCATTTTCAGCTTGATTTAAAAGCTTTTTCACTCTCATACTTTCTACATTAAATCTCTCTTTAATCAACTCAATAAATCTCTTATTAAAATCGTTCCAAATAAATAAATTATCTTCAATATCTTCTTTAGATTTCAGCAACTCTCTGATATAAGGATATAAATATTTAGACATTTCAACTGTTATTCTAATTAAGGCATTGAATTCGTCTAGTTTAATATTGTTAGTAACATAAGATTTTCTCAATGGATTATTGTTCCTTAACTTCCAAATAGTCACTTTATTTGGCAAAATATTATTTAAATTAAGTTTATTTGATAAGGCGTAAAGGGATTGGATACCATTCAAGTCAATAGTTTCTAGTATTAATAATAATAAATCAAGCTTCTCTATAGATTTTCTTGATACCTGATTTCCCCTGGTTAAAACTCTAATTGTTCTTTTTTAAAATATGGACTGATTATAACAGAATTATTAATCAATTTTTTGAAATAAAAATGAATATAACTTATCCAGTTCTTCAATAGTTATGATTCCATAACTCCATAATAATATTGGTAATGGAGTGTTATTTTTTATCGATAATTTTAGACCAAGTTCAATAGAAGATTCATTTAAACCTATCTCATTAATTAAGTAAATTATCATCTCTTTAGATGCGTAATTATTCATGATTTCAATTTAATTTTTGAGTAATTGAGAGATTTAGTCATTTGATTAAGGACTAATTTTCTTATAAAAAGAAAATTATTTAAAAGTAAAAATGAAAATCTTCTTATTGGAAATAAAAAAAAGTTTCTATTAGCGAAAATTGATATCAGTGAGTCAGTTATGAAGATAGTAGCAATAATATCTAAAATCCTACTTAAAACATACCTATATTTAAATAAGATTAATTGCATTTTTGTAATAGCAGTATTTTCATTAAAGAGATCATAAATAGTATTAACATCTCTCCAACAACTATTTAGACCCTGACCACCAACAGGATGAAAAGTATGAAATGCATCGCCTACAAAAAGTAATTTTTTAAAATTTAAAACTGGTAAATTTAAGGATAATGAAACAGGAAAAATATTAAATTCGCCAATTATTTGATCTAACTTAAACTCTTCAGGCAAGATAGTTGATAAATTATCCATTAAAAAATTCTTATCAGAATTTAACCTTTCAGTAGCCTTTAATGTACTGGAAGTCCAAATTACTTGATATAGGTTTTTGTCTAAGGGTAATAATGCAAGTGGGCCCTCTTTTCTGAAAATTTCATAAGCACGCTTTTCGCAATTACCTCTAAGAGAAACTTTAAAAGTTAAACAAGACTGTCTATAAGATTTTTTTATATCTACAAAATCAAACAATTTTTTATCAAGTGAATTTGCTCCTGTTGAAAAGAATTGATAATCAAATAATATTTTTTTACGTAACAATTTCTGTGGCGTCATAAAAAAAATATTTTCATAATTATCAATCTCTTGAAAAAATACCTTCATAAGATCGGAATGTTTAACTACCCAGCCAATATTTTCAGCTGAACTTATATCATCATCTAAATCAGAAATCGATAAGTTGGTCATAGCAGAAGTTACGCTATCTGAAATTGAAAGGGTATCAAAACCAAATAAGAATGGTTTTAATTTTTCCCAAAGTCTGAATTTAGATAATATTTTTCTTGTTGAGTGAGTAATTGCATAAGTTTTATCTTTATCAATTAATCTATCTTTTGTTAGTAAATCAGTTAAAAAAATATTGCAATCAAACTTTGAAAGTACAATTGAAAGTAATAAACCTGTTGGACCCGAGCCAACAATTTTAAAATTTAATTTATTTTTCATCAGATAATATAAATATCAACTATCTATTCAAATAAATATAGCAAATTTCCTCAAATGCTGGTCTTAATAAATAAGGGTACTCACCAACCCATAAATTAATTTCTGGAAGCCAAGCATCTGTAAAATAAAAATCTCTATCAAAATTACGGTTATCAGATGTTAATAAGCATCTGATACTCGAACCCACCCTAATTTGACTATGCTTATTTTCCATAGGAAAACTTAACTTTTCTAAATATCCATCTTCATCTTCTAATTCAAGTACTAACCAAGTCCTTTTGTTTTCGATAACTTCTAATCGACCTTGCCTATTAGATTGTTCTCTTGAACTTTCAATCCTTTCTGTTTTATAGATGTCTGATACATAACCATCAAATATAGAAAAAAATTTATATTTCCTTAATTGCAAATTTTTTCTACTTGATTCAAGAATTGGGCCCCAGATGATATACAAAAAGAAAGCTACACATAGCAATAACCAGAAATTATTTGTTTGATCTCCAGTAGAACTAATTATTAATGAGATAAATCCACCAATTGAAGAAATTATTACTCTTTGAAGAATTTTTCTTGGATTACCCAAAGTATACTTAAATTGACTTCCGGTACCCACAGCGGGAATGAGTTTTGAAATTTGATTTGAATTAATTGGAATAAGCATTTTAAAAAATCAATTTTTCAAGTCCGTAAACTAAGGATTCATAATTACCTATTTTTTTAATAGCTTGCAAAACACCTGGCATATATGCCTTTCTATCAATAGTGTCGTGCTTAATTGTATAAGTTTCACCTGGAGAACCCATAATTACTAACTGATGGGCTAATAATCCCGGTAATCGTACAGAATGTATATTAATTCCTGAATCTCTAAGTCCACCCCGTACACCTTTCAATGACTCAGACTCCTTTACCAAATTCTGATTAAATTTTTTTGGATATTCTTCAATCATTTCTGCAGTTTTTATACACGTCCCACTAGGAGAATCAGCTTTTTGATTATGATGCATCTCTATTAATTCAATATTGTCATAAAACCTTGCAGCTACCGATGCCGCCTGCTGAAGGAGAATCATACCTACTGAAAAATTAGGAATTATTGCACAACCAACCGATGCTTTCTGAGCAAAAACAGACAAATCTTGTATTTGCGAAGGGCTTAGACCTGTAGTTCCTACTACTGGTGATACACCATATGCAATAGCTGATCTGGTATTTTCATATACAGAATCAGGATGAGTAAAATCAACCAGGACAGGTCTCATACTTTCATTTCTAAAATTTTGACTAACAGAACATAAAGTTCCTTCAAAATCATTTGAAACAAAAACATCACAATTTTTTACCTTTAATAATTCAGAAATATTTGAGCCATTATTCTTTTCGTTTATGTCGATTGCTGCAACAAGTTCACAATCTGTAGAATTTAATACAGTATTAACAACTTCGCTACCCATTCTACCTAAAGCGCCTGATACTAGTACTGGTATGGGTTTTTTAGAATTTTCAATCATTTTTTTTAAAAAATTTTTTTTAAAGGTTGTTACACGCTATTTATATTGCACACAATAACGTCTTTTCATTCGTAGGCTGGTAGAAATACTTAAAGAAAATCAATGTTTACGCAGGTCCGCTCAGCAAACCGCAGAGTATCTCCTGTTGAGGATAACAAACACAAAGTTGTAATAAAAGCAGTTTATGTTGTCCTTGAGCCACAATACCAAAATTCCTTAACGGAAGCTGCAAAGTCTATAAATAATATGAATGGGCCAATAGGTATAGACCTTAGCGGCTATCTTATCGAAGAACTTAGAAATGAAAGTAATTTTGAAGATTTTAAAAAAGATATAGCTAACGCGGATATATTCGTTGCTTCTCTAATTTTCATTGAAGACCTTGCTCAAAAAGTGGTTGATGCAGTATCTCCATTTAAAGACAAACTTAAAGCATCAATTGTTTTCCCCTCCATGCCAGAGGTAATGAGATTAAATAAGCTTGGTTCATTTAGTATGGCCCAACTTGGTCAATCTAAAAGTATCATTGGAGATTTAATAAAAAAGAAAAAAGAATCTGATGGTGCAAGTTTTCAAGATTCAATGTTGAAGTTATTAAATACACTACCTTCAATACTTAAATATCTACCAGTGGAAAAAGCTCAAGATGCCAGAACATTTATTCTGAGTTTTCAGTACTGGTTAGGTGGTACCACTGAGAACTTAAAAAACTTCCTTTTAATGATTTCTGAAAAATACGCTGTCTCAGAGATCATAAAAGACCAAATAGAAGAATTCAAAATTCAAGACCCTGAAACATTCCCAGATTTAGGAATTTGGCATCCTCTTGCTCCTTGCATGTTTGAAAGTCTTAAAGAATATCAAAATTGGGAAAATAATAGGAAAGATATAAATCCTAAAGATGACAATACCCCAACAATCGGCTTAGTGCTTCAAAGGAGTCATATCGTTACGGGAGATGATGCTCATTACGTTGCTGTTATTCAAGAATTGGAATACAGAGGTGCGAGAGTTCTACCTATCTTCTGTGGAGGTCTAGATTTTTCTAAACCAGTTAATGAATTTTATTATGATTCAATAAATAAGGATCATCCTATAGTAGATGGAGTTGTATCTCTAACAGGATTTGCGCTAGTCGGTGGGCCAGCAAGACAAGATCATCCTAAAGCTATTGAAGCCTTAAAAAGATTAAACAGACCCTATATGGTTGCACTTCCATTAGTATTCCAAACTACACAAGAATGGGAAGATAGTGATCTAGGTTTACATCCTGTTCAGGTAGCACTTCAGATTGCAATTCCAGAGCTTGATGGTGCTATCGAACCTATTATTCTCTCAGGTCGTGATGATGCTACAGGTAAGGCGCATACGCTTCAAGATCGAGTTGATGTAATAGCTGAAAGAGCAATTAAGTGGTCAACTTTAAGAGTTAAACAAAGAAAGGATAAAAAATTAGCCATCACAGTATTTAGTTTTCCACCGGACAAAGGAAATGTTGGTACGGCAGCATACCTGAATGTTTTTGGTTCAATCTATAGAGTACTTCTTGAAATGAAATCGAAAGGATATCAAATAGATGAACTTCCAAGTAATTCAAAAGAATTAATGGAAAAAGTAATTAACAACCCTGAAGCGATGAATGGCTCCCCAGAGCTAAATATTGCTCATAAGATGTCAGTAAAAGAATACGAAGAGTTCACACCATATTCACAGAGACTTGAAGAAAATTGGGGTAAGCCTCCTGGGAACCTTAACAGTGACGGACAGAACCTTCTTATCTATGGAAAACATTTTGGAAATGTTTTTATAGGAGTTCAACCTACATTCGGTTATGAAGGTGATCCCATGAGATTGCTCTATTCAAGAAGTGCTAGTCCTCACCATGGTTTTGCTGCTTATTACACGTATGTAGAAAAAATCTGGGGGGCTGATGCTGTTCTTCATTTTGGAACTCACGGCTCACTTGAATTTATGCCTGGGAAGCAGATGGGCATGAGTGAAACTTGCTATCCGGATTCTCTCATTGGATCATTGCCTAATTTGTATTACTATGCTGCTAATAATCCATCTGAAGCAACAATTGCAAAGAGAAGAGGATACGCTTCAACTATTAGTTATCTA
>QCMA01000034.1 GCA_003214115.1 Prochlorococcus sp. AG-418-I21 | reverse complement strand
TCTTCTAAAATTTGGTAAGCATTTATTAGCTTTTTGATATTTTTGATTATTAAATCCTTATCAAAAATTGGTCTTATTATTTTTTCCTGAATATCAATAATTAGAAGGGCGTTTACTTTCAATGATAATTTATCAGAAGAGATTTCTTGATCATTCATCATTTATATATAAAGATACATTTAACATAATATTTTCAAGAACTTTAGTAAACATTTTAAATTAATAAGTTGTTTTACTCTCATCAAGAGTTATTATTGAGAATAGCCATGGATTAATTTTGTCATTATCCTCGCAATACAATGTTATTACATCCCCTCTTGGTGATGGTTTACATAAAGATGGAAAGAGGTTAACTCCTCAGAGGCTTAAGGTTCTTAATTTATTTGAAAATATTGGCTCTGGAAAGCATCTTAGTGCTGAAGAGGTTCATGAAAAGTTAGTTAAAACAAGCTCCAAAGTTTCCCTAGCAACAATTTATAGAACTTTAAGGCTTTTAGTTCAAATGGGTTTGCTTCATGAATTAGAACTCAGTGAGGGTGGACACAGATATGAATTGCTTAGTAACGACACACCGGACCATCATCATTTGATTTGTATTAGGTGTGGAAGAACAGAAGAATTCGAAAATGACGAAGTTTTAAAGGCAGGCAAAGTCGCAGCTAAAGTTAATGGTTTTAAACTAATTGAATCCTCTTTAAATGTAAGAGCTATTTGTCCTAATTGCATTTAGCAGGTTTTAACTTAAAGTCCCTCCACAACTTGACCCTGCACCTGCAGTGCAAGCAAAACAATGTTCTTTTACAGCTACCCCATAGTCAAAAGTATATGATTCATCCAGTAGATCAAAAAGTGTCTTTGGACCTTTATTCTCTCGGAAATTGATCTGTTGGTTAAAGTCACAATCATAAATTTCTCCTAACCAATTTACGCTAATAGTTTTTTTACACATAAGATTTTCTAAATTATTTTCATTAAAATTTTCTTTTAGTAATTTGTAATAAGTATTTAATTTCCCTTCTCTTCTTAGAGATTCTTCATATCTATTTATTGGCATATTAGTTATTGTGTATAAGTTATTAAAAACAATATTGTATTTTTCGAATAGTATTTTTTTATAATCTTTTTCCAATATTTCCTGAGAAGGAGGAAGAATAGGGCTTACAGGATTGTAAACAAGATTTAATTGCAATCCAGTTTCTTTCTTTCCATAGCCTAAATCATTAAGAATTTTTATAGCATTAATACTTTTTTCAAAAACCCCAAGACCCCTTTGAATCTCGACATTATCTTTTTCATAACATGGTAGCGAAGCAGTAACTATTACTTTATTCTTTGCAAGAAATTGAGGAAGATCTTCATAACCTTCTTCAAAGAAAATTGTTAAATTGCATCTATCAATAATATCAACTTGTTTTGTGCTCAAACTGGCTATTAGGTTTTTAAATTCTGGGTGAAGTTCTGGCGCGCCACCTGTTATATCTAAAGTCTTGATTTTGTACTTATCAATTATTTTTGGAATGAGAGATATTATTTCATTGGACATCTTTTCAGTCCTTAGAGGACTTGAATTAACATGACAATGCTTACAAGCCTGATTGCATTTATAACCTATATTGATTTGCAATGTTTCTATAGGTTCTTTATGTATTGAGGGGAATTTTTCTTTCATAAATCTATTATTTATAAATTGTCATTTGAAAATTCAAAAGTCAACTACTTTTTTAAAGTTTGATCTCTTATTGGCAAGTTCAATAAACCAACTTATATATTCTTTGGGACCATTTTGAAAAACCAAGTCAAACTTTAAGTTGTCATAAAGATCACTGATCCCTTTTAAACCTGTTTTTTTTGTAGAGGGTCTTTCAACTTCACCAGAACTACTATCTACAAAAATTATTTTATTATTAATACCAAATTCATTCCCTAATATTTGTATAAATTCTAAAAAAGATCTGTCACTTCCTCCTCTCAAATAACTATTTTCACCATTATTTTTTTTTGATGTTATTGTGTCACCTACTCCTACAATCAAAGGCATGTCTTCTGTTTGAATCGTACTTTTGCATAAATCAATTTTTCCCGTAATAGAGTCTGGAGAGTTTCTAAAATTAAAATTACTTCCAAAAGGAGCTTTACCTGTTTTATCCTCAATAAATTTATTTAAAAGAAATAAGACTCCAGAATCTTTAACTGCTCCTTTAATAAGTAATTGTATGTCTGTTGATCCAATATCATCTTTAGAAGACAGTTTAATTCTTTCTTTACCATTTTTATTTCCTAAATTTGGTGAAATATGCAGGAAAAATGAGTTTTTGAGGCCTTCGGATTCAGCTTTAAATATGATTTCATTCATCATTTTTTCAAAACTAATTTGAATAAGCTTTCTTTTATCAGAATCATTGTTAACTAAATCAAATAGACTATTGAAATTAATCGTTGGCGAGAAGCGTGTTTCACATATTGATTTTACAGCGTGAAAATTGATATCTTCTTGGTTAAGTTCAGGAAAAATATTCTTGACTATAAAATTAAACTTTGGTCTTATTAGACTAGGAACTTTGGATAAAAAATTTAGTTCTTTTTCTGAGACTCCTTCAAAACTTATTTCACCATTGTTGTCTTGATACTCTACGCCACAGGCTGCTAAACCTCTTAAATATAGTTCTTTGTTTTTTGGCTCAGTAGTGCTTCTTAAACTCCTTTCTATTATTCTGTTAACCCCTCTTGGACCTTCATGTTCCCCGCAGGTTAATACAAAGAATTCCTCTGCAAATTCTTTTACTGCATAGATATATTTTGATTCTAATTTTCTAGTCATTGGATCTTTAACTAAAGGGATACAAACTCCGTCAATGTCTTGAATAATTAAGATATTTTTAGAAGAAATTAATTGTTTTTGTGCCTTTAAGTTACTTGCCATATATTCCATATGTATAATTATTTCTTTTTTAATTTAATTTCTATATCTCAGTGAAATTATAAATTAAAAAATTCAATATTTATAATAAATAATTTGCTATGGTCAAAAATTGCTTTAATGTAGAAAAATGTTGGTATTGGTAAGAAATTAAAAAAATTATAAAGAATTTCCAAAATGCAGAATAATTTTATAGAAAACATAAATGATGAAAAATATTTTTATTCATTAATTAAAGATATAGAGAAGATGAAAGTTGGATTCTATAGTGTCGGTTTATATCCTGCATCATTAGCATACAACTGTGCCATGCATGGAAAATCAAATAATATTCTCTTAGCTCCTAGGGAAGATAGAGATTTGTTAGGTGCTTTCTCAAAAGATGTTATTTCTGATATGGATAATGAGATTATTGAAAAAATTAAGAGAATGGGACATTATTCTCTAGAGGGAAAAAGAAAGTCTTTTGATCTAGAAGATCTTCTCTTAAAATGTGAGATAGTTATTCTTGCTTCAAACAGTAATCACATACAAGATGATATTAAACATGCTTTAGAACTCAAAAAAACTTTAAAAAGAGAAAATGTGGTTCTTGGCTGTCTTGTTGGTTCCTTTTGCATTGATAAAAAAAATAAAAACCCTTTTATTCTCTGTAATAAATATCCAAATTTAGCTTTTTTTACAGGATTTCACCGTCATGGAGCTTTACGAAATCCTAATGATAGTTTTACAGCAAATTTCTGTCATCCTGATGCCTTAACTGCTTTAATAGGAGCTCGCATTTTAAATCAATTGTCACCGAATATTCAAGTTTCTCCAGGAGTTCATAATGTTGAATGTCAATATATAAAATCAATAAAAAATATATCATCCATATTTGCAGGTTTTGTAAATAACTTTCATTCCGATAAGCCAGGAATGCTACCTACCATTAATACGATTTTGTTAACTCAATGTTTAGATCAGGCCGCATCAGTATCATTACAAGTTAGAAAAGAAAATAAATTAGAGAATAAATATCTTTCATTAAAAGAACTTGGTTATGGTGAAGAAATAATTACTGCAAAGGAAATAATTAATGATGAATTTTGTGAAAAAGGAGATTATACTTTTTCTCAATTAAATGCTGTTAAGGCTGATGTCTTAGGGAGCATGACTCTGCCAACTGAAGGAAAACCAACACGGAATTTTCAAGCAGGACAAGTTTTATCAGATATGCTTTTGCAACTCAAAAGATGTCCAAAAGAGATATCAGAATTCGTAAATTGGTGTGATAAATACTCTCTAAGTCAAGGAGGTTTAGAAGGTCTAAAATCTTTAAAATTTTGGCCAGAAATTTATAAAGAATTCAAAATCAAAAATAATAATTGTTCTATGATTAATCTAATTTATTTATGCTTTAATGCAAATTCAGAAGAAAAAAAAGAAATTTATAAGGTTTTAATTAGTTCAGAAGAAATTACTAATTTTTGCCAAGAATCTGTGAAATCTGAATCATCTTTAGAACTAAATGAAAAATTAAAAGGAGATTATCTTTTTAATGATATTGAAAACCTTTACAAGAAATTGTTTATTGACAAAGAGGAAAATGATCTTAAGAAAAAAGAATATAGTAATCAAATTTCAAATAAAAATCCAAGTTATATCAATGTATTGAAAATTATTAATAATTATTTTAATAATTGATTACTTATTTGATTTAAGAAAACGCTAAGTTCTTCGTTTATTTACTAATCTTGGTTGCGGGGTTAGAATTATTATGGTTTTAAAAGGTTTTTTTGAAAAAGGAATTATCACATCGTTCTCATGAACTGAAAGCTCTTGGTTGGAATCAAGAAGACTTAACAAGATACGAAGATTTATGGGACTACAGTCAAAGATGGGGATTAATAAATTTAGAAAGAGAAGATAGACAGTTTTTAAAAAAAGCAGAAAAGTTACTCCCAAAGATCCAAAATAAAAAGATCTCAGTTAAAAAAAATATTGAAGAAAAATCATATTATTTATGGTTAAATTTTTACCTCGATGAAATTAATATTTTTAGTAATTCTAATCTTCCAAAAAATAAACATGGTGTTTGGACACTCTTAATTGAAGAGGAAATAAAACTTCTTAAGGAATTACAACCAGTTATGGGTCTTCCAGATACTATAAAAGCCAAAAATCTATTTGAAAATAGAAAGGATCTTATCAATAAAGCTTTTAGTGAATTTGAAGCTAAAAACAACGATAAGGTTTTCAATTTTGATGAGGTTTTAAACAACTCTGAAAAAGACGTTGGTAAGAATTGGAAATCAATTACTGAAAAAGATCCTGAAGCTAATAAAACTTTTCCAATAATTGATTCCGCAAATATTGAGAAACTCAGATCAGCGATAAAAGAAGATTTGAGTTTATATATGAAAGATAATTACCCCTCATTAAAAAAGGATTTATAAATATTTATCTTTTTTTTGTTTTTTTTTTGGACTTTTTTAAGTTAAATAGATAATAGGATTATTTTAAAATTTTGAGCAACCAAAAGTTCGAGACGCTTCAGTTACATGCCGGCCAAGTGCCTGATCCAACTACAAATTCTAGAGCAGTACCCATTTATCAAACTAGTTCCTATGTTTTTGATAATGCCGAGCATGGAGCTAATCTTTTTGGATTAAAAGAATTTGGAAATATTTATACTCGCCTTATGAACCCCACCACAGATGTCTTTGAAAAAAGAATGGCAGCTTTGGAGGGAGGTATGGCAGCACTTGCAACATCCTCAGGTCAAGCTGCTCAATTCTTGGCAATCGTCAACTGCATGACAGCAGGGGATAATTTTGTCTCTACATCCTTTCTATATGGAGGGACCTACAATCAATTTAAAGTACAATTTCCAAGATTAGGAATTGAAGTTAAATTTGCAGATGGTGATAGTATCGATAGTTTTAGAAATAAAATTGATGATAAAACAAAAGCAATATATGTAGAATCAATGGGAAATCCTAGGTTCAACATTCCAGATTTTGAGGGGCTCTCTGCTTTGGCGAAGGAAAATGGAATTCCTCTAATAGTGGATAATACACTTGGTGCCGGTGGTGCTTTAATAAGACCAATTGATTTTGGAGCCGATGTTGTTGTTGAAAGTGCAACGAAATGGATCGGTGGACATGGAACAAGCATCGGAGGGGTTATTGTTGATGCTGGAACCTTTGATTGGGGAAATGGTAAATTCCCACTAATGAGTGAGCCAAGCGCTGCTTATCATGGACTCGTTCATTGGGACGCTTTTGGTTTCGGTAGTGATATCTGCAAATCTCTGGGAGTACCTGATAACAGAAATATAGCTTTTGCTTTAAGAGCAAGACTTGAATGCCTCAGAGACTGGGGATCAGCTCAAAGTCCTTTTAATTCTTTCTTGCTATTGCAGGGTTTGGAAACTCTAAGTTTAAGAATAGAAAGACAAACTTCAAATGCTCTTGAATTAGCAAAATGGTTAGATTCTAACTCTAATGTAAGTAGTGTTAATTATCCTGGCCTAGAATCTGATCCATATTACTCTAGTGCCAAAAAATATACTACTGGAAGGGGAATGGGTTGCATGCTTATGTTCTCTCTGAATGGGGGTTATGAAAATGCAGTAAAATTTATTGATTCCTTAAAATTAGCTAGCCACCTTGCTAACGTGGGTGATTCAAAAACATTAGTAATTCATCCTGCTTCAACAACTCATCAGCAATTATCTGAAGAAGAGCAATTATCTGCAGGTGTTACTCCCACTATGGTGAGGGTTTCTGTAGGAATTGAGCATATTGATGATATAAAAGCAGATTTCGAACAAGCACTTTCACAAATCACATAGGAAAGGAGATTTATTGGCTTTAATAATTCCTAGTAACTATCACAAGATTAGTGATGTTGAGAAAAATCATATATCTTGGATCGAACCAGAATTGGCAAAAAGACAGGATATACGTCCTCTTAGGATTGGTATTTTAAATATCATGCCTCTTGGCAAGCAGTATGAATTTAATTTACTACATCCACTTGGTTTATCTCCTCTTCAAATTGAGCCAGTTTGGATAAAGCTTAAAACTCACTCTTATAAAACATGGGATCTTAATCATCTTAATAATCTATACATATCTTGGGAAGAAGCAAATAATC
>QCMA01000033.1 GCA_003214115.1 Prochlorococcus sp. AG-418-I21 | reverse complement strand
CTAATTCTTTTTAAAATATCTGGGACTAGCTCAAAGTTTTTATTTAAATGATCATTAATTTTATTTTTTGGAATTTTAGCTGAAGTATCAGAGGTTATCTTGAAATCAGATACTGCTGCATTCATGAAAAAATAATCACAATTAGATATTTCATTATTAAGTGCCCTAATTAAATCAACACTAGTTTCAATTTCATATCTTTTTATTCCATCAGTAAGATTCTTATCGATTTTCAGAGGCCCATGGACATATTTTACTTGTGCTCCTCTGAACCTCGCTACTTGAGAAAGAAGTAGGCCCATAGCTCCAGAACTTTTGTTAGTAATGTGTCTTGCAGCGTCAATTTTCTCTGAGGTACAACCTCCAGTTATTAAAATTTCTTTATTAAGTAAATCTTTTCGATATTCATTTTGTTTATGTGAAGCTATAAATTCAAGAGCTAATTGAATTAGATCATTTGGAGGTATCTTACCGATGCCAATAGCATCACAAGCTAAGAGGCCTTCACTTGGTTGCAAAGACAAAACATTTTCATAATTCTGTAAATTCTCATAGTTTTTTTGGACAGCTTTATTTAGCCACATTTGTGTATTCATTGCCGGTGCAACAATAATTGGCTTTATATTTGCTATTAAGATGCTTGGGATCAAACCTTCTGCATTTCCATTTGCCCATTTTGCTAATGTTGTCGCTGTTAAAGGCGCAATGATTAAAATATCAGCCCAATTACTTAGTTCTATGTGAAGAGGTATTGATTGACTTTTTGACCATTGATCTTTTTCTAATATGCAAGGGTTTCTACTCAGGATAGAGAGAGAAAGCGGCTTTATTAATCTTTCTGCATTTTCAGATAAAACGCATCTTATTTCATAATTTTCTTTGGCTAATTGGCTAACTAATAATGGAATTCTTACAGCTGCAATACTCCCCGTTACTAATAAAAGAACCTTTATTTTGGAGTCCTTACTTTTAGTTTTCATCGAAAGGTTCCTGATCGAGAAGATGGATGTAATTAGTTGTTAATTCAGGTCTATTGATTGCAAGAGCCCTCAGTAAGTGCCAGTCTTTTAAACCATCGAATGGAGAATTATAGTTATCGTCCTCTAATCTTTTGGCGAGCTCAAGGGTAGTTTCTTCATTAAAAGAATTTACTAGTTCTTCACTTATTTGATTTTCAGAAATGAATTTCATATTGAGTAAAGCTCATATATTCTAATAATAAAGCCTCAAGTAATTTTTTTAAATTGATAATAGTATTAAGTAAATATTTTCAAGGATATGAAGATTTTCAATATTCATTATCTTTTAGATTATTGTTAGGTAATTTATCTTCATTCTCAATCATAAATATGCAATCTCTCCTTTTCAAAAATATTCTCTCTTAAGATGATACTGTAGTAAATTTTCTCATGTCGCAAACCAAACGAGAGCAAGTCATTAGTCACATACGCTATCTAAGACAAGAGCTTAGAGAAATGCATTTAGGAATTAAAGAAGATGATCTTTTCCCTGAACCAGGCGAGTTAAGAGGATTAATGGCTCAGTTCGAAGCATTGCTTGAATTAATAGATGGAAATACTAAAATTCAATCAAACTCTGAAGCGGCTTAGTTTAATACAAAATGGTTGTTAAACCTCAAAAGACAAAATTTCAGCTAAAAATTGTGGAAAATATTCAGACATTAAGTATTTGGGCTAATAATCCATGGCGAAGATATTCAATTTCATTAATTACACTTTTAATTGGCTACTTCATTGGAAGCTCTCTTGGTATGGTAAGTGCCGTTGTGGAACTAATGGATCCTGTAGCTGCTTTCTTATCAGTAGTTTTTATCGAGATTCTAATAGTTCTAAGAAGAAATTTTAGATCTGAAAGGAAAAAAAAATTTTTAGTACTTTTTTTTGATTCTTTAAGATTAGGATTGTTTTATGGTTTCTTTACAGAAAGTCTTAAGTTGCTATAAATTTATTTGTTGTATTTCTGCAATAGATAAAGCAAAGCCATTCTTATGGGAATACCATTTGAAACTTGATTATTAATTAAGCAATTAGGATATCGATCTACTACTTTACTACTTATTTCAATATCTCTGTTAATAGGACCAGGATGGAGAATTGGAATTTCTTTATTATTCAAAGATAATTTCTCTGGGGTTAAGCCATAATCCAAACTATATGAATCAATGCTACTAAGTAAATTCTCCATCATTCTCTCTTTCTGAAGTCTTAAAACAATAATGGCATCTGCAATTTTTATTGATTCTTCCAATGATCTAGAAATTGTTATGGAACCTCTTGATTTAACAGGATCTTGTATTTGTTTTGGCGCGGGAGTTTTTAAAAAATTGATAAATTCATCAGGTACTAATGTCTTAGGACCACATAAAATTATTTCTGCACCGAATGCACTCAAAGCCCAAAGATTAGATCTGGCAACCCTTGAATGATTAACGTCTCCAATTATTAAAATCTTTTTGGAATTTAAAACCTCTGGATTAAGTGTTTTTTTGGAAAAGAATTTTATTAATGTATAAATGTCGAGCAATCCTTGGCTAGGGTGACTATGTAATCCATCTCCAGCATTAAGAACCGAAGTCTTGGAATTTATTGCATCAAGTTTTTCAGCGATCTCAAAGGTTATGTAACTTGATGAGTGTCTGATAACTAATGTATCAGCCCCCATAGCAGAATAAGTTATGGCTGTATCAATTATTGTTTCGCCTTTTGTTAAAGAACTAGAGGATGGGGCAAACGTTTGGACATCAGCAGAAAGCCTTTTTGCTGCCAGCTCAAAACTATTTTTTGTTCTTGTACTAGGTTCAAAAAATAAAGACGTTACCAAAGTCCCTTGTAAGGCTGGTATCTTTTTCGTTCCGGCATTCTTAAGTGCATCAAATCTATTAGCTAATTCAAATACTGACTCATAATCTTTAATTGAAAAATTAGCTAGTGTGTGGATATGTTTATGAGGCCAAATTCGCATTACGTTTCAAGATAAATGATTATTAAAATTTAGGTGCTCTGTCACCTTTTAATCTTTTACTTACACTCCTACTATTTTTGAGATACCAACGCCATTTTATATTTTTTGCCTTTGAAATGCCAATTCTAGTAGTTTGAATAAGATCTTTTTCTTCTAGAGTGGATTCTCTTGGAGAAATCCATAAAGATTTGTTATTAAGAACTTCAAGTGAGTTAAATGAAATGTCTACGCTGAATGTCTTAGTAACTAGGCCAGGTCCAGAAGCTAATCTTTCATTCTTTTTAGAGATAAAAACTGATCTTATTAATACACCACTTGCAAAATTTTCTTTATGAGTAACTATGTTTAAACAATGATGAATGCCATAAGATTTGTAAATATAAAATGTGCCAGGTTTGCCAAATAATGATTTGTTTGATTCAGTCATTTTGCGGTAGCCATGACAGGCCTCTTCTTCCTGTGAATAAGCTTCAGTTTCAACAATAACTCCCTTAAATTGTTGAGATATCTCATTTTTTTTTATAAGGTAACAGCCTATTAAATCAGGGGCAACAAATTTAGAGTGCCGATAAAAAAAATTTTTTGGAAATAATGCTTCTTCTATTTTTCGATATTTATCTAATAACATATTTAGCTGAGAAAAATAATTAAGGCTATTAATTGATTTTGATTTTCAAAAAGATGTAATTTTTTTTAAAATTATTTGAAATTCAAAGGATATATAAATAAGATAATTTGAATAAACTATCATTAAATAAAAAAGATATTAAAGGTATGACAAAAATAACCAAAGAGGAAGTAAAAAAAGTTGCTCATTTAGCGAGATTAGAACTTAATGAAAATGAAATTAATAATCATGCAAAACAATTAGAAAAGATATTAGATTATATTAGACAACTTGAAAGAATTGATACAGATGCTGTCCCCTGTACAACAAGAGCTATAGAGGTTACAAATGTATTTAGAAAAGATGAAATGAAAAATTCTGATTGCAATGAAGAGCTATTAGAATTGGGTCCATCGAGAGAAGATAAATATTTTAAAGTTCCAAAAATTATTAATGAATGAGTCAGTTAGTTGCTTCCAATAAATGTTTTGTTGACTATCTTTAATAAAAATTTTTTTATTTTAAAGCCTGGATATAAATTTATGATTTTTCTTATTTTCCCCCTTTTTTTGCTATGACTCCTTACACCTATTAATAAATCATAAATAAAGTTAAAAATGTCTTCTTTACTTTCAAATATCCCAACCCTTTGAGGGGAGCCTTTTTTATCCAATAATGGCTTAGTTTTTTCATAAGCTACTTTGTATTCAAACCAAGGAATCGAAGGCCAAAGATGATGTATGAGATGGTAATTTTGACCCATTATTAATAAATTCATAAATTTGCTCGGATAAACTCTAGAGTTTATCCATTTATTTCTTGATCGAAAAGGTCTATGAGGTAAATAATCAAAAAATATCCCTAAAGTGACACCTACCATTAACGCTGGTCCGAACCATAGATTATAAATTAAATTCATAAAGTCAAATTTCAAACCTGCCAAGATAATTGTTATGAATATGGATCTTTCAATTCCCCATTGTAATAATTCATATTTTCGCCAAAGTTTTCTTTGAAAGAAAAATACCTCATGATAAAAAAATCTTGGAGCAATTAGCCAAATTGGCCCAAAGGTACTAACAATATGGTCTGGATCATTTTTAGGGTGATTTACGTGAATATGATGTTGTAAATGAACTCTCGTAAAAACTGGGAAGCTAAACCCTAATAGAATTGCTGAGCCATGACCCATTGCTTGATTTATCCAAGGAATTGGATGAGCTGCTTTATGACAAGCATCATGAATTACAGTACCTTCAATATGCAAAGCTAGAAAAGCAGTTGCTACAAGTAAAGGTAAAGGCCAAACACCCCTATACCATTGCCATATGCTAAGAAAAGCGAGAAAATAACCGCCAAAAAATAAACCTAATGTTGGGTTCCAAAAACTTGGCGGATCTACGTAATTTTTAATCTCTTTTTGCCAGTTAAATGTTTTTGAAGAATTAGTATTGTTCGTTGTAATTTTATTGGTTAAGTTTGAAATCGTTTCTTATATTCTCTAAATAATATAACTAATATTTTAAGATGATTGCATATCCAAATATAAAAAATTTCTTTTAAGAGATATTTAATTTAATTGAATGTGTCAAAATAATCATCTTAAGAAAAAATATTTTTAAAATAAACCTCTTTCAATTATTATTTTATTTGAGCGGTCGTGGCGGAATTGGTAGACGCGCGAGTTTTAGGTACTCGTATCCTCGGGTGTGGGAGTTCAAGTCTCCCCGACCGCACTTAAGGTAATTCTTATAGATGGATTGTTTATCTATATCAACTTCTTATAATTTAATAAATTACCGAATTTAATGAATAATTTGATATTTTATTTGGGAGCTTTCTATGTCTTTATTGGGACTATTTTTTTGTCTATACCGATAATTTATCTTGAGCTCGGCAAACCAAAAGACTTAATAAAAGCTTTTTTAAATTTATTAATAGGTTTGATATTAATAATTAAAAATAAAACAATAGATGAATCATTTTTTGTAATTTTTCTCTTCTTAACAGTACTGGTTATTTTTTATCTAGTAGAGCTTTTTTTATCTAGATGGTACCAACTGACAGATAACGAAAAGAAAAAATTAACTACTTTTGTGGAATTTAAAAATAACTTTTCGAAAATATTAGAAGCTATTAATCTGGGATTTGGTAATTTTACAAAACCTTTGAATCTTTTTAATTTTGGTAGCAATAATAAAAATACAACCCAAAAAAAGTGGGTAAGAAATCATAAAAATGATAATATAAAAGTCTGAAATTAAATTAATCGGTTATTTGAAAAATCCCAAGAAAACTACAGTCCAATTAAGAAAGAATATAATGAATTAGATTTATTTAAAAATTCTTTTGATCACCAATATTTCTTTTATCCTTGCATGAAATCTCAAAATAGCAAAGAACTAAAATCAGACTTTTCTTATAAAGAAACTTTAAATTTACTTAAAACTGACTTTTCAATGCGTGCTAATTCAGTTTTGAGAGAACCTGAGATTCAGGATTTTTGGGCTAATAATAATATTGATTTTCAATTAGGTTCAAGCAACTCAGGCGAAATATTTACACTACATGATGGACCTCCGTATGCAAATGGAGCGCTTCATATGGGTCATGCCCTTAATAAAGTTTTAAAAGACATAATAAATAAGTATAAAACCTTAAGAGGATTTAGGGTACATTACGTGCCTGGCTGGGACTGTCATGGATTACCTATTGAATTAAAAGTTCTTCAGAATTTAAAGTCTGATGAAAGAAAGAATCTTGACGCTTTAAATCTAAGAAAAAAAGCAACAGATTATGCCCATATCCAAATTAATAATCAAATGGAAGGTTTCAAAAGGTGGGGCATATGGGGAGATTGGGATAACCCTTACTTAACTCTTAAGAAAAGTTATGAATCTGCTCAGATTGGAGTATTCGGAAAAATGTTTTTAAATGGTTACATATATCGAGGTCTTAAACCTGTTCACTGGAGTCCAAGTTCAAGGACTGCACTTGCAGAAGCAGAATTAGAATATCCTGATGAACATTATTCAAAAAGTATTTATGTTTCTTTAAAAATTACTAAAGTATCTGACGAAATCGCATTAAAGTTCTACCAAGAAAATCCCAATATTAAAAAAGATTTTTTTCTAAATAATTCTTTCATAACTATTTGGACCACTACTCCTTGGACTATACCTGCAAATGAAGCAGTTGCAGTAAATCCAAAAATAAATTACGTTTTTGCTATAGATGAAGATAAACGAATTTACCTTTGTGCAAAAGATTTATCTTCTGAAATAAGTAAGAAATTTAATAAAGATTTGAAGGTACTTTTAGAGGTTAAAGGCTCCAAATTAGAAAATATTGAATATCAACATCCCTCTAAGAAGAAAAATTGCAGAATTGTAATTGGAGGAGATTACATTACTACAGAATCAGGTACTGGAATTGTTCATACTGCGCCTGGTCATGGGATAGATGATTTTAATGTGGGTCAAAAATATGATTTACCAATAACATGTGTCGTTGATGAAAAAGGTAACTTAAATGAATATTCTGGTCAATTTGAGGGATCAAATGTCCTGAAAGACGCAAATGATTTAATTATTGAATATTTAAAAGGAAATAATTTGCTTTTATTACAGGAAAATTATAAGCATAGATATCCGTATGATTGGAGAACAAAAAAACCAACTATTTTTAGGGCAACAGAAC
>QCMA01000032.1 GCA_003214115.1 Prochlorococcus sp. AG-418-I21 | reverse complement strand
TCTGGAATTGATGCAGAATACTTAACAAATTTATCTCTTAGTCTCCTATCATTCAGTTCAAGAAAATATAATTGGCCTATAGTATCTTCTATCTTAAAAAATCTAAATGAAGAATTTTCTGTAGTTGATAAAAGGTTAACTCAGAACATATGTGGAATAAATTTTTGTAATCCAATTGGTTTAGCTGCGGGTTTTGACAAAAATGGAAATGCCGCAAATATATGGAAAGATTTTGGTTTTGGATTTGCTGAGCTTGGTACAGTAACTAAATTTGCTCAGAATGGAAATCCCAAACCAAGGTTATTTAGATTGGCAGAAGAAGAAGCAGCATTAAATAGAATGGGTTTCAATAATAATGGTGCTGAAAATCTAGTTAAAAACTTTGTCAAACAAGGTATTGAGTTTAAAAAAAACAGGGAGAATATTTGTTTAGGGATAAATTTCGGGAAGTCAAAAATTACAGGTTTATCTCAAGCAAAAGATGATTATTTAACTTCTCTAAAATTATTAATTCCATATTGTGATTACGCAGCAATAAACGTTAGTTCTCCAAATACTGAAGGACTAAGAAAATTACAAGATCCAATTCTTCTAAAAGAACTTCTTAGAGAAATTAAAAACTTACCTAATTGTCCACCATTATTTGTAAAAATTGCGCCAGATTTAGGCCTTAAAGATATTGAAGATATTTGCCAATTAATAATCGAGGAAAACATCGATGGAATAATTGCTACAAACACCAGCATTGATAGATTAGGTCTTGAAAATAGAAAGATCAGGCAAACTGGATTATTACTCTCTCAAGAGAATGGAGGATTAAGTGGGAGGCCTCTCCAAAAAAAAGCAAATCAAATAATAAAACATATACATAATATTGATAAAAAGATTATTTTAATTGGGGTTGGTGGAATAGATAGTCCTGAGTCAGCTTGGGAAAGAATTTGTTCTGGAGCATCATTAATTCAACTTTATACAGGATGGATATATAAGGGTCCACAATTAGTACCAGATATACTTGAGGGAATTATAAAGCAACTCAATAACCATCAATTATCTAGTATAAAAGATGCAATTGGATCAGATTTAAAATGGGTTGAATAAAATTAGAGCATGAATAATGAACCTCATGATTACTCAACGTTAGCCATGCAAGGATCAAACTTGAAGCACGGTGGAAATGTATATGCAATTGCGAAAAAATTAAATTTATTACCATCCGAAATCATTGATGCAAGTGCATCATTAGTACCCTTTGATCCCCCTCAAATACTAATAGATTCAATAAATGCGGAAATTAAGAATCTTGGCTTTAGATATTACCCAGAAAGAAACTTGAGTGATCTGAAAGAAATAATCGGCAAATTTCATGGGATAAATCCAGAGAATATATTGCCTGGGAATGGAGCTTCTGAATTAATAACCTGGGCAGGTTATGAAGCATCCAAATTCGGAATAAGTTGTATTCCTTCTCCATCATTTGTTGATTATGAAAGATCTTTAAATTGTTGGAATAGCAATTTTATACATTGCGAATTACCAAAAAACTGGAGTGATATTTTTCCTCAATCATTTCCGCTTCATCCAAAAGGTGATGTTATTTGGATAACAAATCCACATAACCCTACCGGCCAATTATGGGAAAAGAATTCATTGGAGGAAGTTGTGAAAAAATATAAATTAGTTATCTGCGATGAAGCTTTTTTATCCATAACACCTAATGGAGAAAAAGAATCTTTAATACCATTAACCAAAAGATTTGATAATTTATTAGTCTTGAGAAGCTTGACCAAAATCTTCAATATTCCAGGGCTTAGATTAGGTTACGTTATTGGCTCATCGAAAAAACTTAAACAATGGGAAATAAATAGAGATCCTTGGCCTTTAAATTCATTTTCTATTAAAGCCGGGATTGATCTACTAAGTAATAAGAAATTCTATGAACAGTGGACAAAACAGATTCACAGCTGGATAAATATTGAAAAAAAGAGAGTATTTGAAAAATTATTAAAAATAGAGAACCTTAAAATTCATAACTCTTCAACCAACTTTTTTTTAATAGAAAGTGAAACATCCTTGTCGCCAAATATAAAATACTTAGAAAATAAGGGAATATTGCTTAGAGAATGCACTTCATTTAGATTTCTTGACGAAAAGTGGGCAAGAATAAGTCTACAGAATAGAAAAAATAACACTCTTTTATGTGAAGAAATTCAGAATTCCTTTAAAAAATAATCAATATACTTTTTAATCTCATTTTTAGATTTAATTTTATTATTATTTTCCATATTCTTCTTCATGAGATCTAATATTTCATAATGTTTTTTCCCCTTTTTTGATTTTATTTTAAAAATTCTTTCTAAAGTTTCTTCAAAAACTTCTTTAGACATATTATTCTGATTGATTAAAACTGAGCCTCCACTTGCAGCAAGAATCATGGCATTTTTCTCCTGATGATTATTTTTAGAATATGGATATGGAATTAAAATTGAAGGTTTTTCAGCCTCCATTAATTCATTGATTGTTCCTGCACCAGATCTCGATATTACAAGATCACAGTTTTGAATTAAAGCTGCTATTTCATTAGTAAATTTCTTTTGAATATAATTTTTGGAGTTTTTTACATGAAAAGGTTTTAGATTAGATTCGCCAACAATATGAACTATCCGAAATTGTTTTTTTATTAAAAACTCTAGAGATTCATAAAGAATTTGATTTATAGCTTTTGCTCCTTGACTACCTCCCATAACAATCAAAAGAGGTCCATTTCCTTTTGGAACCCATTCTGGCAAAAAATTAAATTTATAGAATTGCTCTCTTAAAGGTGTTCCAGTGAAAATAGTTTTACAATTTTTTAAATAAGAATTTGTTTCTTTAAATCCTAAAAGAACATAGTTACATAAAAAACCAAAATATTTCGTGACCATTCCTGGAACTACATTTGATTCATGAATAATGATAGGTATCTTTAGAAGTTTTGAAGCAACAATAGTAGGGGCAGATATATAACCTCCAGTCGTAAAAACCAAATTAATTTTTTTTTCTTTTAAGATCCTAATTATTTGGAAAGTTGACATTAAAATTTTTATATATTGATAAAACAAAAAAATATTTTTTCTTGGTGTCTTTAAATTCAAAGTCTTCAAATTATATTTTTGGGGAATCAAATGCGTATCAAGTCTTTGCTGAATACCCAACCAATGAATATTCCACTCATCTTCCACCTCTTTAGAAACTGCTAAAGCTGGAAAAATATGGCCTCCTGTTCCACTAGCTGCAACTAATAAATTATTTTTTTTAGACATAAAAACTTAAATTAGTAGAATGAAAATAATAAATAATAAATATGTTGAATTTAAACTTATTCAGAAATATAGGATTCCCTCTCTACTTATTTATTTATCTCATTCTCCCCTATTCAGCAATAACGGAAACTTTAAAAGTTGATTTTATAAGAAATTTAGAAACCTCATTAAATAAGCGAGACTTAGAGTTTATTAAAAAAAATTTTAGAAATGATGAAAACCAAAATATTCCAAAACAATTTTCAAAGATTATTAATGATTTCCCTAAATGCAAATGGAAGATCAAAAGATTAAAATCTAATATTCCAGATGAAGAAATTTTGCGAATAAAAGTTTCTGGGGAAAAAATAGTTAACGGAGAAATATATATACTCGAATCCAAATTTGATTATTTATTTTCAATCGTAAATGGAAAAATAAGTGAAGGGATTATCAAAAATTTATTCACCACAATAAGAAACGATAATAAAAAAATAGATATTAGTTTTAAAATTCCTGATAGAGTTCTTACAGGTTCAAAATATGATATCGATATAATTCTAAATAAGCCTCTTGAAGAAGTTATTATTGCTGGAGCTATAAAACCTTATCAAGTTTATTCATTTTTTGAACAAGAAATATTATTGGAGCCATTGGCGTCTGGAGGGATTTTTAAAATAACAAGAGCCCCTTCAAAACCAGGGATACAAATTTGGTCAGGAATTATAGCTCACCCTGAGGGGATGATTACTTTCACAAAGAGCATTGATATTGTTGATGAGATATAGCCTAAGCGTCGTTTAACGCAGCTACACCCGGTAAGGTTTTACCTTCTAAAAGTTCCAAACTTGCGCCACCTCCAGTAGATATATGAGACATTTTCTCAGCTAATCCTGCTTTCTCTACTGCTGCGACTGAATCTCCACCACCAATTATTGTACAAACTTCAGAAAAAGCACTTAAGTCCGCAAGAGTCGTAGCTATTGCATTTGTACCGTCTGCAAATTTATCAAATTCAAAAACTCCCATTGGACCATTCCAAATAATTGTCTTACATTCTGCAAGAGCATTCTGAAAAACTTTAATAGAATCTGGACCAATATCGAGACCCATCCAATTGCCACTAATTGAATCAATTTGAGATATTTTACTATTAGCGTCTGGAGAAAATTCATCAGCTAAAACAACATCAGTGGGTAACAATAACTCTACTCCTTTTGCTTTTGCTTTTGTTTCTAAATCTTTAGCAAGCTCGAGTTTATCTTCTTCTACAAGGCTATTTCCGACATCTAAACCTCTTGCTTTATAAAAAGTGAAAATCATACCTCCACCAATCATGATTTTGTCACATTTATCTAGTAAAGAATCAAGTACTCCTATTTTGCTGCTAACCTTTGATCCTCCAACTATTGCTGCCAATGGACGCTTTGGAGAATCTATTGCTCCTTGTAAGTATTTCAATTCTTTTTCTAAAAGGAATCCAGCTACTGAGGGACTTAAATAATTAGTAACACCCTGAGTTGAAGCATGAGCTCTATGAGCAGCACCGAAAGCATCATTTACATACATATCTGCATGTGATGCTAATTTTTTAGCAAACTCCAGGTCGTTCTTCTCCTCTTCACCAAAAAAACGAACATTTTCAAGTAAAAGAACATCTCCATTAGATAAGCTATTTGATTGTGTAACTGCTTCATCACCAATACAACTGTTAGTAAGACCAACATTTTGCCCCAACAGTTCACTTAATCTTGCTGCTACTGGAGTTAATCTCATTTTTTCATTTACCTGACCCTTTGGTCTACCAAAATGAGCAGCTAAGATAATTTTTGCAGAATGATTAATAAGATATTCAATAGTTGGGATTGCTGCACGAATACGCGTATCGTCTGTTATTTGACCATCTTCATTTAATGGAACATTAAAATCTACTCTTACAAGAACTTTTTTTCCTTCTAAATGCGTCTTATCAAGACTGGAAATAGATAATTTTGACATTAAACAAGCTTAAATTTTAATCTTAAGACCCTAACGTTAATTTGGGCTTATTGGGTTAAAAAGTAGTTACTGTTACCTATGCCTTAATAAATTTTAAGAATTAACGATTATAAAAATTTTTTAGTCATTAAATTTATACTAAACTTTAGAAGTAAATACTTTTGAAACCTATAAAAACTAAAAGGAATACAAAATTTTATTTAATTTATTGAAGTGGACATACCCAAAATTCAATGGTATCCAGGCCATATCGCAAAAGCAGAAAAGAAATTATCTGAAGTTATCAATAAAGTAGATTTGGTTATAGAAGTCAGAGATGCACGAATTCCTTTGTCAACAGGACATCCACACTTAAGTAAATGGATAAATAATAAAAAACATATTCTTGTTATTAACAGATCAGATATGATCTCCCCTAATACAATCAAAAATTGGAATAAATGGTTAAATGCTAAAGATCAATATCCTCTTTGGTGTGATGCTAAAAGAGGAATAGGTATTAAAGAAATTTGTAAGTCAGCCAAAGATTTGAGGGCGTCAATCGACGATAGAAGACTCTCAAGAGGAATGCGAATTAGGCCAATTAGAGCCCTTACACTTGGCTTTCCAAACGTAGGAAAGTCAGCATTAATTAATAGAATTGCAAAAAAAAGAGTTGTAGATAGCGCTAGGAAAGCAGGTGTAACTCGTAATTTAAGATGGATAAAATTAGAAAGTGGTATAGATCTGCTAGATGCTCCTGGTGTTATACCTCCAAATTTAGAAGATCAAAAATCAGCACTTAATCTTGCACTGTGTGACGATATTGGTGAAGCTGCTTATGAAATAGAGAGTGTCGCGATTGGATTTATCAAAATTATATCCACTCTCTACAAAGATAAGAATGCGAATATCTCAGTTAAACAAATATCTAATAGATATGGAGTTGATTTTGCAAAAGGCTTTAAGAGTCCTTCTGCATGGATCGACGAAGCAGCTTCAAAACATACCTCAGGCGATAAAAGGAGAATGTCTCATAAGTTATTGGAAGATTATAGAAATCAAATGCTGGGTAAAATTGCTTTAGAAGTCCCACTATGGAATTAAATAATCAAAATTCTTTCGGAATTGGAGAAGGTGAGCTTATAGAAATTATTTATGAGCTACCTCGTCCTATGAGGCTAGACAGATGGTTGGTAAGTAAAAGGCCAGAACAAAGTAGAGCAAGAATTCAACATTTTATAAATTCAGGTTTAGTACTTGTAAACTATAAAACCGCGAAAGCAAAGACCCCATTAAAAAATGGTGACAATGTTCAAATATGGATGCCTCCCCCAGAACCTCTTATTTATTTGAAACCTGAAGAAATGGATTTAAACATCCTTTTTGAAGACGAGCACATCATAGTGATCAATAAACAATCAGGACTAATTGTTCATCCAGCCCCTGGACACAAATCTGGAACTTTAGTGAATGGATTACTTTTTCACTGTAAAGATCTACCAGGAATTAATGGGAAATTAAGACCTGGGATTGTTCACAGATTAGATAAAGATACCTCCGGATGTATGGTGGTTGCAAAAAGCCAAGAGGCATTAGTAAATCTCCAGAAACAAATTAAAGAAAAAATAGCATCACGCGAATATATTGCAGTAATTCATGGAGCACCTAATTCTGAAGAAGGCCAAATAGTGGGAAACATTGGCAGAGATAAATTAAATAGATTGAAATATAAAGTAGTTGAAGAATCTTCAGGAAGGTATGCCAGTACCTATTGGAAATTAGAAGAAAGATTTGGCAATTACTCATTAATGAGTTTCAAACTAGATACGGGGCGAACGCATCAAATAAGAGTACACTGTGCTCATATTAATCATCCAATTGTGGGTGATCCGTTATATGGAAGATGTAAAAAACTACCATGCAAATTAGATGGCCAAGCTTTACATGCCATTAAGCTTGGACTTATACATCCAATAAATGGTAAAGAAATGATATTTGAATCAGAATTACCATTAGATTTTCAAAAATTACTAAGTGTTCTTAAAGTTAAATAATATTTAAAGAGGAATTTAGAAGCGATTTTGTATACGTGTTTTGAGTTTTAGTGAATATTGTAGAACTTTCTCCTTCATCAACTATCTTTCCGTGATTCATAACTAACAACCTATCACAAAATCTTTTAGCAATGCCTAAGTCATGAGTAATAAAGATAATCGTTAAATTCATTTTTTCTTGCAACACTCTAAGTAATTCAAGAATCTCTATTTTTACTGAAGCATCCAACATATTAACGCTCTCATCACAAATCAAAATTTTTGGTTTTAACAATAGCGCTCTGGCTAATGAAATTCTTTGCAATTGACCACCAGATAATTGGCTAGGATAAGAATTAAAAAAATCATTATTTAAGGGAAGATTTAAATTTCTAAACATAAATTTTATTTCTTTATCGATTTTTCTTTTATCTGAAATTTTTTGAATAAAAAATATATCTTCTAAAATATTTTTAATTGTCATTTTCGGATTCAAACTTGAAAAAGGATCTTGAAAAATTATTTGCACATTATTTTTTTTAAAAGATTTATTTTTTTTAGATAAATGATTCTTATCATAAATTTTTATTTCACCACCCCTTACTTTAATGAGTCCAATTAAAGCCCTACATAATGTACTTTTACCGCTCCCTGAAGAACCAACAATTCCAAGAGTCTCATTCTCATATAACTTGAAACTAACTTCATTTAAAGCCTTATTCCATTTATGAATGAAAATTGATGAATTTAATTTATACCAGTGTCTTAGGTTATTTACCTCTAGAACGACCTGATCTCGAGCATTATTTTTAGTATTTGGTTCTAATACTATTTTTGAAGCATTTACTAACTTTTTCCCGATATCTGATTTTGGTGATTGAAAGATATCAAATATATTCCCTTTTTCAACAATCGATCCATTTTCAATTATTGCAACTTTTTTACACCACTTTGCTGCAAGATTAATATCATGACTAATTAAAATTAAAGTAATATCAAATTCATCACATAGATGAATTATTTCTTGCATAATTTCAAAACTCGTTTTGGTATCTAAGCTTGTTGTAGGTTCATCAGCTATTAATAATTTAGGTTTTAAAGCAAGTGCCATTGCTATAGAAACTCTCTGTCTCATTCCACCGCTAAATTGATGTGGGAAAGAATCAAGTCTACTTTCTTCAATTCCTACTTTTTGAAAAACTTCTCTTACTAATTTTTTAATAGCCATAGATGATTTAGTTTGATAATGTGTTTTAAATAATTCATACAAATGATCACCAACTCTCATTAGCGGATTAAGTTTTTTTATAGAGTCTTGATAAATAAATCCAAAATTCTTCCTTCTAAATAATTGTGCATCTTTATTATTTAATATCCTAGGATCTACACTAGAAATCGATAGATACCCTTTAGAAGTGGCCTTTTCAGGCAATATATTTACTAATGTTTTTGCAAAAGTGGTCTTTCCACATCCAGAAGGTCCTATTATGGCCAAATGATCTCCACTATCTAATTCCAAATTAAAATTTTTGATAATAGGTTGCTGTTTTAGAGCATATTTAACAGTAAGGTTTTTAACTACAATAATTTTTTCTTTATTTTTTTCCATGATTTATAGCAAATTT
>QCMA01000031.1 GCA_003214115.1 Prochlorococcus sp. AG-418-I21 | reverse complement strand
TGGGATTTCATTTTTTCTTCTTAATATACTCTCTTCGGGTGTAATTTCTAAGAAGAAAGTTAAATCAGGATATTCTCCTTGACATACAATATATTCAATATTTTTGATTATTTCTAAATTTATATTTCTTCCATAACCTTGATAAGCCAGTGTCGAATCGGAAAATCTATCACTTATTACCCAATCATTGTTATTTAAAGCAGGCGAAATAATTTTTGAAACGTGTTCAGCTCTATCAGCTGAATAAAGCAATAATTCTGCAAGTGATGAAGGCTTATTATTTTCATTATTATCAAGAATCAGTCCTCTAAGTTTTTTCCCTAGGAGACTGCCTCCAGGCTCTCTTGTTGTGATTAATTTAGACCCTTTATTGATTAGACCACTATTAGGAAGCCATTTAGATAGTTCATCTATTTGAGTAGTCTTACCACATCCATCAATACCCTCAATAACGATAAATTTTCCTTTCATTTAATCTAAAGATAAAGCATTAATTACAACTGTGATAGAGCTAGTAGCCATCAATAATGCTGCTATTGAGGGAGTAAGTAGAATACCGTATTTAGGGAATAGAATGCCGGCGGCTAAAGGGATAGCTAGTAAGTTGTAACCAAAAGCCCATATAAGATTTTGCTTTATTTTTCTTAAAGTTTTTTTTGCAAGATTTAATGCATAAGGTAATCCATTTAGTTGATCTCCCATCAATACTACATCTGCATTAGCCTTGGCTATTTGAGTACCTGATCCCACTGCAATGCCTAAGTCTGAGGATGCTAATGCTGGGACATCATTAATACCATCACCAATCATTGCTACTTTATAATTGATTTTTAAATTTTCTATTGTCTTCAGTTTCATTTCAGGAAGAAGATCCCATTTTACTTCTGTTTCTTTTAAGCCAATTTTTTTTGCCAAAGCTAAAACTGTTTGTTTTCTATCTCCACTTAAAATATTTATTTGAAATTTGTTTTCTCTCAATTTTTGAACTGTTTTAATTGAATCATCTCTGAGTAAATCTCCCAACAATATAAAGCCTAATAACTTATCTTTGATACCTACTCCAATGATTGTATTCGTTTTTGACTCTTCATTTTCAATGACTTTTTTTGCATTACAATCAATAATTATCCCTTTGCTTAGAAGCCATTCAATATTTCCAATATTGATAGGTCCATCAATTGAATCAAGTTCTCCGGAAATACCCCTACCTGAATGAGTGAAAATTTTTTTTATTGGAAATAAACTTAAATTTTGTTTTTTCGCCTCTTGAATTAAGGCATTAGCGATTGGATGTCTGCTTTCCTGTTCTAAACTGGCAGCTACTCTTAATAAAAATGAATGATCATTATTATTTTTATAATCAACTATGAAGGGCTTGCCTTTTGTTAAAGTACCTGTCTTATCAAAAATAATATAATTAATTTTTGAGGCCATTTCTAATTTGTCCCCGCCTTTAAATAAAACCCCTTTTTTCGCTGCTTTTCCAGATGCGACAGTTATTACAGTTGGTGTAGCTAAACCTAATGCACAAGGACAAGCTATTACTAAAACAGCAATTGACAGTTGAATTGCTAAACTGAGGAAACTATCTGCATTACTACCAAGTGAACTATGAAGTGTGTGGTTTGAGTGAGTTAATAATTGATGATTATGATTTAATAAATCAGGCCAAATGCTTTTTGCTCCCTGCCACCAAAAAAAGAAGGTTAAAGTAGCAAAAATAAGTACAAAGTAAGTAAATTTGCCTGCAATTTCATCAGCAATTCTTTGAATGCGAGGTTTTCTAGCGTTTACAGACTCAATAAGATTTACTAGTTTTGCAAGAGAAGAATCACCTCCGACCTTTTGTACTTTAAGTCTAAGAGTTGAATTAAGATTTAAAGATCCACATGATAGATTTTCGCCTTTTTTTACTTCTATAGGTTTGGATTCTCCAGTAATATGTGAAACATCAACATATGAATTACCTTGAGTAACAATGCAGTCAGCAGGAATTCTGTCTCCCGCAAAGACTTGAATCTCTTGATCAGGTCTTAAGGTGTTTACTCTTATTGATTTTATTTTATTATCTTCTGTGTAGATATTTGCCATTTCAGGTTGAAGATCTAGTAATTCTCCAATGGATGAACCAGTTTGATATCTTGCTCTTTCCTCTAAATAACGCCCAATCAGTATAAAGCCTAACAGCATAACTGGCTCATTAAAAAAACAAGGAAAACCAGTGGCAGGAAATATTAAGGATAAAAGGCTTGTTGTATATGCGCTAATTACTCCAAGAGCTACTAAAGAATCCATATCGGGATGGCTCTTAATAAATGATTTAAATCCATTAATAATTATTCCTCTACCAGGAAATAATAGAGCTAACGTTGCTAATGAAGCGTGAAAAAATATATTACCTAATATTGGAAAATTAATATATTTTCCTTCTGCCAGATGACCTAATCCTGAAAATAATAAAAGTAATAGGGCAAAAGTTAATTTTTTCCATTGATTATTCCACTTCTTTTTTTTTTCTAATTCTGCTTTATTTATTTTCTTTGAAAAATCATTTATGTAAATTTTTGATGGGAAACCATTCTCTTTTAGATTTTCGAGAACTGATTCTATTTCTACATGTCTCTTGGTAATTTCAAAATATGCACTTTCAGTAAGCAAGTTAACAGAAACATTTTCAATACCATCAGAATTATTCAATATTTTTTCAACAGTACTAACACAACCTCCGCACTTCATTCCTGTAACGCTTAATTGAATGCTCTCCATATTTTTCAGGATAGAAGCAAATTAATGCTTGGCTTTAGATTTAACTATAATAATAAATGTAATAGACTTTTTAAATAGTTATTTTTTAAATTACTATATTAATTTTATTAAATTTTGAGCAGTGCCTAGTAATCAAAACAGAGACAATTTTATTGATAAAGCTTTTACTGTAATTGCTGAATCTATTGTAAAAATAATGCCTATCGCTGAGAAAGAAAAAAAGGCATATATCTATTATCGAGATGGCTTAGCCGCACAAAATAATGGTGATTATTCGGAAGCATTAGAGTATTACAAAGAGAGCTTACTGCTTGAAGAAAATAAAATTGATAGGGGTGAGACTTTAAAAAATATGGCAATTATATATATGAGTAACGGTGAAGAGGATTTGTCAATTGAAACTTATGAAAAAGCATTATTAGAAAATCCCAAACAGCCATCATGCTTGAAAAATATAGGTCTAATTTATGAAAAACGGGGAAGATATGCCGAGCAAAATGGTGATTTAGATCAGAGAGATATTTGGTTTGATAAAGCTGCTGAAGTCTGGTCTAAAGCAGTGAGACTTTATCCAGGTGGGTATCTAGATATTGAGAATTGGTTAAAAAACTCAGGCAGAAGTTCAATCGATATGTATCTCTAATTTTTTAATCTGAAAAAGAATAGTCAACTGCTTCTTTAATATTTGATATTTCTTTGATATTGATTAAATTTTGAAAATTATTATTTAGTTCTTCCTCTAATTTTGGCACTACGATATTTTTGATCCCTAGTCTTACAGCTTCTTCTATCTTTGTTCGAAGGTTATTTGATTTTCTAACCTGACCGCTCAAACCCAATTCTCCAATAAATGAGCTACTTGCCAAAGGCGGAATATTTTTCAAACTTGATAAAATTGATATTGCTACACCTAAGTCAGATGATGGATCATTAATCTCAAAACCCCCACCAGTAGCAATATAACAATCAAATTCAGATAATTTTATCCCTACGTGTTTTTCAATAACAGCTAGAATTTGATGCAATCTATTTATGTTTATTCCTGTTGTGGTACGTCTTGGGTTACTGTAAAAAGTTTTATTTACAAGTGCTTGTATATCAACTGCTAATGGTCGAGTGCCTTCATTTGTAATCGTAGTTGTTACACCTGAAATATTTTCTTTATTTGTAAAAATTGAACTTGGGTTTTTTATCTCTCGTAAACCCTCTTCAAGCATTTCAAAAATTCCAATCTCGAAGGTCGATCCAAATCGATTTTTTATACTTCTTAGTAATCTATGTGAGGAAATATTATCTCCTTCAAAGTTTATTACTGTATCAACTAAATGCTCTAGAGTTTTAGGGCCAGCTAAAGCACCATCTTTGGTGACATGACCAATTATTAGAAGAGAAATATTATTGTCTTTGGCAAGATTTTGCAATTCAGATGAACATTCTCTAACTTGAGAAACCGATCCTGGAGAACTTTGCATTTCATGATTATGGATGGCTTGAATACTATCAATAATTGCAAAACTTGGATTTACACGTTTTATCTCATCAATAATTAGGGATAAATTGGTTTCTGCAAAAATTTGTAAATCAATACTGTTTTGATTTAATCTTTCCCATCTAATTTTTACTTGTTCTAAAGATTCTTCTGCAGTTATATATAAAACTTTCTCATTAAGAGAGATTTTTCCAGCTGATTGAAGAACTATTGTGCTTTTACCTATTCCTGGTTCTCCTCCAAGTAAAACAACAGATCCAGGTACTATTCCACCTCCAAGTACTCGATCAAATTCTCTAAAACCACTTGTAAATCTTGATATTTTTTTTGATGAAATCTCATTAAACGGTAAAGATTTTTTATTATTTTTTATATTTTTTATCTCTTGATTTTTAGATCTCTTACTTTTTATTTCTTCAACAATGGAATTCCATGAGTTGCAATTTAGGCATCTACCAAAGTATTGAGAAGTTTCAGATCCGCAATTCTGACAAATAAAAGTAGATAATTTGCTAGACATTTAGTCTCTGAATGAAGTAACGGAACAAGAATGTTTGGGATATTGCCCCTCTACAAGTTAGATTAGGTTAATAATAAATTCTCTTACTGATTAGCTAATAGAAACAAATGGCTCTATCTAGTCAAACTAAAGAAACTATACTTGTCGCAGATGATGAGGCAAGTATTAGAAGAATTCTGGAGACACGTCTCTCCATGATTGGCTACAAAGTTGTAACTGCAAGTGATGGCAAAGAAGCACTAAAGTTATTTAAAGATTATGAACCTGATTTAGTAGTACTTGACGTCATGATGCCAAAACTTGATGGTTATGGAGTCTGTCAAGAGTTAAGGAAAGATTCTGATGTCCCAATTGTTATGTTAACTGCTTTAGGAGACGTTGCAGACAGGATCACGGGTTTAGAATTAGGGGCTGATGATTATGTCGTAAAACCATTTAGTCCTAAGGAATTAGAAGCTAGAATTAGATGCGTTCTAAGAAGAATTGACAAAGAACAAATTCCTGGAATGCCTAATTCAGGATTGATTTTGGTTACTGATATAAAAATTGATACAAATCGAAGACAAGTTTTTAAAAGCGATGAGAGAATTAGATTAACTGGTATGGAATTTAGTCTGTTAGAGCTTTTGGTAAGCAGGTCAGGTGAACCATTTAGTAGAGGAGAGATTTTAAAAGAGGTTTGGGGATATACACCTGAGAGACATGTAGATACAAGAGTAGTCGATGTTCACATATCAAGATTAAGATCAAAACTGGAGGCTGATCCAGCTAATCCTGAATTGATATTAACAGCAAGGGGTACAGGATATCTTTTTCAAAGGATTGTTGATATTTCTCCTTTTGATGGTAAATAGATGGGTAAAGAAATTGTACAAAAAACCAATAAGCCCAGAGCTATCAGAAGATTAGTTATTTGGTATAAAAGAAACTCGGCTGTCACTTCAATAGTAGATACTGCAGCTAGTTCTGCGGTAACGGCGAGTAATGTTGCAGGTAATGTAGTTTCCGGTGCTGGGTCTGTTGTGAGCACAGCTAGTAATGTTGCGAGTAATGTGGCAGGTAATGTTGCAGGTAATGTAGTTTCAAGTGCTGAATCTGTTGTGAATACTGCAAGTAATGTAGTTTCAAACGCTAGTTCAATAGCTAAAAATACATTACAGCCATTAGTTTTTGACCCATTAAAAAGATTACAAAATAACGATAATATTTTAGATAAGGAAGTGGATTCGCAATCTAATAGAATTTGTATTGCAGTGGATGGTATGGGTGGAGATTATGCTCCCGGGCCAATATTAGAGGGATGTCTTGAAGCGATTAGTAGATTTCCGATCAATATAAAGTTTGTTGGTAGTATTGAAAAAGTCAAAAATACAGCAGAAAAAATCGGTTTAGATGAATTAGTTGAAAAAGAAATAGAAAATAATCGTCTTGAATTAATTGATAGTGGAGATCCTATAGGAATGAATGAAGAAGCTACTGCAGTCAGAAAAAGGAAAAACGCAAGTATAAATGTTGCAATGGATTTAGTTAGGAATAATAAAGCGCAAGCTGTTTACTCAGCTGGTAATTCTGGAGCGATGATGGCTTCTGCCATATTTAGAATTGGAAGATTGAAAGGGATTGAAAGACCAGCTATTGGAGCATTATTTCCGACAAGGGATCAAACTCGTCCTGTATTAGTTTTAGATGTTGGAGCAAATACTGATTGCAAACCTTCTTATCTTCATCAGTTTGCTCTTCTAGGTAATATTTATGCAAAAGATGTCTTGCAGGTAAAAAAACCAAGAATTGGCCTTTTAAATATCGGAGAAGAAGAATGCAAAGGTAATGATTTATCTATTAAAACATTTGAACTATTATCTAATGAAAAAAGTTTTAAATTTGGAGGTAATTGTGAAGGTCGTGATGTATTGTCAGGTAGTTTTGATGTAGTCGTCTGTGATGGTTTTACCGGTAATATATTATTAAAATTTCTTGAGTCTGTTGGAGGAGTTTTATTAGATATTTTAAGATCTGAGCTTCCAAGAGGGAGGCGCGGTAAAGTTGGTTCAGCTTTTTTAAAAAGTAATCTACTAAGAATAAAGAAAAGGTTGGATCATGCCGAACATGGTGGTGCCTTATTACTTGGTGTCAATGGTATTTGTGTTATTGGCCATGGTAGCAGTAAGTCTCTATCAGTCGTAAGTGCTCTTCGATTGGCTCATTCTGCAGTGAATCATAACGTTATGGAAAATTTAAATCAACTTCAAAAGCTTCAAGTTTTAAATTCCTAAAACATATTGCATCAAATTTATGTTTGACTTATATAAGTAACTTAAAAACTCTTTTGGAAGAAAAAAAGTTTAATCAGATTGGAGTCTCATTTAAAGGAAGTGGTAGTTATGTACCTGATCAAATACTAACTAATCAAAAAATTAGTCAAAAGGTAGATACTAGTGATGAATGGATAAAATCTAGAACTGGTATTTCTGAGAGAAGAATTTCTAACTTGGGAGATAATGTGACTGATATGGGTTATAAAGCTGCACTAAATGCGATTGAAAAGGCTAAATGGGATGTTAAGTCAATTGATTTGATAGTTTTAGCTACTTCTACCCCACATGATTTATTTGGTTCGGCGCCCTCTATTCAAGCTAAATTAGGTGCTTCTAATGCTGTAGCTTTCGATTTAACTGCAGCATGTAGTGGGTTTTTATTCGCCTTGATTACAGCCTCACAATTCTTAAAAGGAGGTAGTTTCAAACGGGCTGTAGTTATTGGGGCAGATCAATTATCAAGCTTTGTTGATTGGAATGATAGAAGGAGCTGTATTCTTTTTGGAGATGGTGCGGGTGCATTAGCAATTGAAGCCACAAATGAATTTGATAATTTTATAGGTTTTGATATGAGAACTGATGGGGAAAGGGGTTGTTTTCTTAATCTCCCATCAAAAAATAACAAGGATTCAATAATAGATAATATTGATTTTTTAAGGGGTAGTTTTTCTACAATTCAGATGAATGGTCAGGAAGTTTATAAATTTGCAGTTAAAGAAGTCCCGATAATTCTTGATAAGTTGTTCAGAAAAACAAATCAAAGTTCTGATGAAGTAGATTGGCTTGTCTTGCATCAAGCTAATCAAAGAATATTGGATTCTGTTGGTGATAGGTTGAAAATTCCTAGAGAGAAAATTCTGAGCAATTTAGAAAAATATGGCAATACTTCAGCTGCAACAATTCCTCTAATGATGGATGAGGCTATTAGAAATCATAATATTAAGCAAAATGATATTATTGCCACAAGTGGTTTTGGTGCTGGGTTAAGTTGGGGTGCAGCCCTCATTAAATGGGGTTAAACACGAAATAGGAAATTATGACAGTTGCATGGGTATTCCCTGGACAGGGTTCGCAAAAAATAGGAATGGCAAAACAAATTGAAAATTTGCCAAATACAAAGGAGAGGTTTAGCTATGCATCTGAGGTATTTGAAAGAAATTTATTTGAAATTTGCGAGTTCAATTCTGAATCAAAAAATCCTCTGAGTGATCTGAATAACACAATTAATACTCAAATTTGTCTTTTTTTAGTTGAATCGGTTTTATTAGACGCTTTAAAAAATAATGGTTTTAAGCCAAATTATGTTGCTGGTCATAGTTTAGGAGAAATTACGGCACTTTATTGTGCGGATGTTTTTTCATTCGAAGACTGTATATCACTAATAAAAGTCAGATCTCAATTAATGGTAAATGCTGTGGAAGGATCTATGGCAGCAGTAATTGGTTTTGAAAGAAATCAACTTGATACATTAGTAAAAAAAATAGATGATGTTGTAATTGCCAATGATAATAGCTCTTCCCAAGTTGTCGTATCAGGCTCTAATGAAGCGTTAGAAATTTTATCGAGAGAAATTTCTTGTAAAAGATTCCTGAAATTAAATGTTTCAGGTGCATTTCATTCACCATTTATGAATGGCCCTGCTGCAAAATTTTCTGATTATCTAAAACAGATTAAGTTTTCAAATCCCTCTTACCCAGTCATAAGTAATTATGAACCTTTATGTTGTAGCGATCCAAATGAACTTAAAATAAGACTGGAAAATCAAATGTGTAACGGAGTCAGATGGCGAGAAACTATGGATTTAATGGCAAAAGATAGTAATCTTCATTTTGTTGAAATTGGTCCCTCTAATGTCCTAAGCGGTTTAGCAAAAAGACATCTGAAAGATGTAAAAATTTCTCAAGTTTCATCTTCTAATCAATTATCCTATTAGTTTTTATGAAAAATGATATTTTTCAAA
>QCMA01000030.1 GCA_003214115.1 Prochlorococcus sp. AG-418-I21 | reverse complement strand
CGGCCTTTGGAGGTTTCTAATTTTTGAACAAATAAAATTTCTTTATTATCAATACCATCTAATATCTTCTCTCCTGGATTTACAAGATTTCCTTCTTCTGTAAATCTATTCAAGACTTCTTCATCGTCACACTCATGAAAAGTTCCATTTCTTACAGTTATTTCACGAAGTATGTCATTCTTCTGGGTAACAGTAACAATTCCTGATGTTTGACTAAAAATATCTTTGACTACTTCTGTTCCAGCTTCAATCCATTTCATATCTTCGATCATTAGAAGAGATATGTCCTTATTGATTTCATGCGTCTCTTGAGGAATCCAGAGCAAGGTTCCTCCTTCACTTACTTCAAAACCGTTTTTAGATGATCTTGCTTTTTTGACACTTAATCCAGGTGCATATTTTACTAGACCACCAGTTTTTGTACGGAATCTTTCATCAGTTAAATCTGCTATTACTTCACCATTACTGATTTTACTTCCTGGGGAAATATTTAAACGATAAGATGTGCCATCAATAGATTCCAAATTATATATTTGACCGGAATGAGTCGATTCTTCAATTAATTTAAAATTAGTTAAAGACATTGAAGTAGTAACAACCTGAACTTCTCTTGAATCTCCTATTGATTCTCTTAATCGAACTTGTCCACCAAACTCACTTGATTGACTTGCTTCTGCTAAAACGGTTCCTTCATCTACTGATTTACCAGATGATACAACGGGTCTTGCATTGGGTGGCAAGTTATAAACATCACCGGCTAAAACCCATAATCTGCCTAACCTTTGAGCTTTTAAGGTAATATTACCCTGCCTATCTGTTACCTCTTTTGGTTGAATAACCTTATCGTACCTAACCTGACCTGCCAAATCACAAATAACATCTTTTGTTGCTTTTTCAACGCTCTTTTTCACAGCTCCAGCAGTAATCTGAGCAACAGTTATATCAGAATTAATTTCTTCACCGTCATCTACAAACAAAAGCGATCCACTAGAAACTTCAATTTTTTGAGCTTTGCCAGAATTGTTTCCTTTAGGAACTATCTTTAGTATGAAATCAACTTCGGCTTGTTTAGCTTCTACGCCGTGTGGGGTTCTATATCCTCTAACCTTTGCTTTTGAACTAAATTCAACTTTACCAGAAATCTTTGATCTTACTACTCCACTTTCAGCAGTGGATACACCTCCAGTATGGAAAGTTCTCATTGTCAATTGAGTTCCTGGCTCGCCAATCGATTGAGCTGCAATAATTCCAACTGCCTCTCCTAAATCAACTAAATGATTATGAGCCAACGCCCAACCGTAACACCTCCTACAAACTGATCTATTAGCTTCACATGTCAATGGGGATCTTATTTTTACTTCATTAATAGTTGCTTTCTCAATTTCTCTTGACAATGCAGGATCTATTGCAGTGTTTTGAGGGACCACAAGGTTTTCTTCAGCAT
Source organism: Prochlorococcus sp. AG-418-I21 (assembly GCA_003214115.1). GTDB lineage: Bacteria > Cyanobacteriota > Cyanobacteriia > PCC-6307 > Cyanobiaceae > Prochlorococcus_A. The sequence continues at coordinate 8,658 of QCMA01000030.1, read as the reverse complement.
CAAAAATATCCTCAGCGCTAAGCCTACCAAGGAGCCTTGATCCATATTTACCATCTTCAGATCGAATAACAATTGATCGTTCAGTTCCACAATCTTCTTCTCTAACAATTACATCTTGAGCGACATCAACTAATCTTCGAGTCAAATAACCAGAATCAGCAGTTCTTAAGGCAGTATCAACCAAACCTTTTCTAGCTCCATATGAAGAAATTACATATTCAGTAACAGTAAGTCCTTCTCTAAAATTAGTTCTTATTGGCAGGTCAATGATTTCTCCTTGAGGATTAGCCATTAATCCCCTCATACCAACAAGTTGTCTTACCTGAGACATATTACCCCTTGCTCCTGAATTAGCCATCATCCAAACGGAATTTAAAGGATCATTTTGATTAAAATTATTCTTTACAGCATCTACTAATCTTTCATTAGTTTCAGTCCAGGTATCTATAACTTTTGTATGCCTTTCAACTTCAGTAATTTCACCAAGTCTGTAACATTCTTCTGTAGCAGATATTTGCTCTTCAGCTTGTCCTATTAAATCTTGTTTAGCTTCAGGAACTTTTAGGTCATCTACTGAGATAGAAACAGCAGCTTGAGTAGCATATTTAAATCCTAAGTCCTTTAGATTATCAGCCATGGCTGAAGTAATAGCAGTTCCATGAGTTTTATAAGCCCAAGAGACTAAGTTTTTTAAGGCTCTCTTATCAACTACCTTATTCTTAAATGATGGCGGCGTTTTGGCGAGAGCAGGCATTGTAACTGGATTGTTCTTTTTTGAGTTTTTAGTGGTTTTACGTACTCTAGATGTTTTTTTGGGTTTAGATGAAGTCATGATTTTTAAATAAATGAAAAATAGTTTTTAAAGATTACGTTTTAGATACAGAATCGATGATGGTATAGTTCATAACCACTCTCCCAACAGTTGTTAGCACAAATCTACTTATTAAATTATTATCAGGGTCAAATCTATCCCTTCTTAATTTCCAGATTTCTAATCTTGAGCCATCTTCAAGCTCTTTAGTTTTTTGGGGGCTAAGCATTTCGTCTTCATCCTCAACTTCTCCATTAAATCTAACCCAAACCCATTCATGTAAGCTAAGTCTTTTATTTTCAAAAGCAAAAATGACATCTTCTAATGAAGCAAAAGTACTCTGGTTATCTCCGAATTCTGGTTTTTGATAATTCGGTTGCAAAGCAGTCAGATAATAAGACCCCAAAACCATATCTTGTGATGGAGTCACAATTGGTTCACCAGTAGCAGGAGAAAGAATGTTATTACTGGCCAACATAAGCATGCGAGCTTCAGTTTGTGCCTCTAAAGCTAAAGGAACATGAACTGCCATTTGATCTCCATCAAAGTCAGCATTGAATGCAGGACAAACTAAAGGGTGAAGTTGTATTGCTCTACCTCCAACTAATTTCGGTTCAAAAGCTTGAATTCCTAAACGATGCAGTGTAGGGGCTCTATTTAAAAGAATTGGATGGCCTTCAATAACTTCCTGAAGAACTTGCATAACCTCGTCATCCGCTTTTTGTATTAATTTTTTTGCAGCCTTAATGTTATTCACAATATTTTGTCGTATTAATCTATGAATTACAAAAGGTTGAAAGAGCTCAATCGCCATTTCTTTGGGGAGACCACACTGATGCATTTTTAATTTAGGACCCACAACTATTACAGATCTTCCTGAATAGTCAACACGCTTCCCAAGAAGATTCTGTCTAAATCTTCCTTGTTTTCCTTCAATTATGTCACTTAGAGACTTAAGAGCTCTATTATTTGCTCCAACAACAGTCCTTCCTCTCCTTCCATTATCTATAAGGGCATCAACTGCCTCCTGAAGCATTCTTTTTTCATTTCTTACGATAATTTCAGGAGCTAATATTTCTTGTAGCCTAGCTAGTCTATTGTTTCTATTTATAACTCTTCTATATAAGTCGTTTAAATCTGAAGTTGCAAATCTTCCCCCATCAAGCTGAACCATAGGTCTAAGATCAGGAGGTATAACTGGAATTGCATCTAAGACCATCCATTCTGGTTTTGCATTAGTTGCAATGAAATTATCAATAACTCTAATTCTTTTAATAAGTTTTGCCCTCTTTTGCCCTTTGCTATTAGTAATTTCTTCTCTAAGCTCCTCTGCAACCTGATTTAAATCAAGGTCCTCAAGTAGTTGCTTCAGTGCCTCAGCACCAATTCCAACAAAAGGTTCATTTTCGATAGTTGAATCTTCAGCATAAATTTCATCTTCGATTTCTAGCCATTCATCTTCAGTAAGTAATTGCTTATATTTAAGTTCTTTATGATCACCAGGATCTAAAACAACATAACAATTAAAATAGACAATTTGTTCTACATCCCTTAGCGGAATATCCAAAAGTATTGCGACGTAACTAGGAATTCCTTTCAAATACCAAACATGGGAGACTGGCGCAGCGAGTTTTATATATCCCATTCTATGTCTTCTGACTCTACTTTCAGTTACTTCAACTCCACATCTCTCACAAACAATACCGCGATGTCTTACCCTTTTGTATTTTCCACAATGACATTCCCAATCTTTAGATGGCCCAAAAATCTTTTCACAAAACAATCCATCCATTTCTGGTTTAAGTGTCCTGTAATTGATAGTTTCAGGTTTCGTAACTTCACCAACTACTTGTCCATTGGGTAATGTCCTTTGACCCCAATCCATTATTCTTTGTGGAGAAGCTATTGAAATTTTGACGTAATCAAAGTGATTTTCAGTTCTTAAGTTGCTGTTAGTCATTTTTGGAGAATTTAAATTAAAAGGTTTTAAATAAGTATTTAATCTTCCTCATATTCAGAGGTTCCGAGTGACTCGTAAGTCGGCCTTGTTGGAGTATTTCTCCTGGGATTGATATCTTGCATCAAATCTACCTCTTTTCCTTCATCTGTATAAACCCCTATATCCAAGCCTAGAGATTGTAGTTCCCTCATAAGAACTTTAAATGACTCAGGCGTACCAGGCCTTGGGATCGGTTTTCCTTTGACGATCGCATTAAGTGCTTCATTTCTTCCTTGCATATCATCAGATTTAACTGTTAATAATTCCTGAAGAGTATAAGCGGCTCCATAAGCTTCAAGAGCCCATACTTCCATTTCTCCAAGCCTTTGTCCACCTTGCTGAGCTTTACCGCCCAATGGTTGCTGTGTGACTAAAGAATAAGGACCAGTTGATCTAGCATGAATTTTATCATCCACCAAATGAACTAATTTGAGGAAGTGAGAGTATCCTACAGCAACTGGCTGATCGAAGGGTTCCCCTGTTCTACCATCTTTAAGTAATAACTTTCCTGGATCTTTAGGGTTGTAAACCCATGCTTTACCTGGCTGTTTTGAAGCTTCCTCTAAAAATGCTTGAACAGTTTGATGTGATGTTTCAGATCCATACATTTCATCAAATGGAACAACTTTAACCCGGCAATTCAAGTTGGAGGCTGCCCATCCCATCAACAATTCAAAAACTTGACCTACATTCATCCTACTTGGAACTCCTAAGGGATTAAGAACTATATCTACAGGCGTTCCATCAGGTAAATAAGGCATATCTTCTCTTGGTAAGATTCTGCTTATAATTCCCTTATTTCCATGCCTCCCAGCCATTTTGTCACCTACTTGAATTTTCCTTCTCTGAGCCACATAAACTCTAACAACCATATTGGCTCCGGGAGGTAATTCATCGCCTTGTTCTCTTGTGTAAATGCGAACATCTAAAACCCTTCCCTTTTCAGTTTTAGGTACCCTCAGGGAATTATCTCTCACATCTCGAGCCTTTTCGCCAAAAATAGCTCTTAACAATTTTTCTTCAGGTGGTTGGTCAGATTCCCCTTTTGGAGTCACTTTTCCTACAAGAATATCTCCACTCTCAACAAAAGCACCTATCCTAATAATTCCCATCTCATCAAGATTATTCAAGCTTTCTTCCGAGATATTGGGAATTTCTCTCGTGATTTCTTCAGGTCCTAGCTTCGTTTGTCTTGCTTCAATTTCATATTTTTCAATATGTACTGAAGTATATAAATCATCAGTTACCATCCTCTCGCTTACAAGGATCGCATCTTCGTAGTTGTAACCCTCCCATGGCATGTAAGCAATTAAAACGTTTTGGCCAAGAGCTATTTCACCTCCTTCACATGCGGATCCATCTGCTAAAACTTGTCCAGATATAACTCTATCTCCAATTTTCACTATAGGTCTTTGGTTAAGACAAGTATCTTGATTTGATCTTTGATATTTCTGAAGATAATGAAAATGTTCAGCACCATGCTCGTCTTTAACGACAATTTCATTAGCGTCTACATAAGATACAGTTCCATTAACTTTTGTTATGGGAACCATCCCCGAATCTCTAGCAACTTGAGATTCTAAACCCGTACCAACTAAAGGACGTTCTGGTCTGAGCAAAGGGACAGCTTGGCGTTGCATATTTGATCCCATGAGAGCTCTATTAGCATCATCATGTTCCAAGAAAGGAATAAGTGATGTAGCAACAGAAATCACCTGAACCGGAGAAAGCTGAACGTAATCAACTTGACGAGGAGGAACTTTTTCAAAATCCTGTCTGTATCTAACTGGTATTAGATTTGCAATTATATTGCCATCTTTATCAGTTGCTACGTCTCCTGGAGCCACCCTACACTCATCTTCTAAATCAGCCGAAAGATAAACAGGATCACCTTCTTTATTAACTTTACCGTTATTAACTTCCCAAAAAGGTGTTTCAATAAAACCATACTCATTAACTCTTGCGTGGGTAGCTAAGGAATTTATAAGTCCTGCATTAGGACCTTCAGGAGTCTCGATAGGACATAATCTTCCATAATGTGAAGGGTGTATATCTCTTACCGCAAATCCTGCTCTTTCCCGAGTTAAACCTCCTGGGCCTAATGCTGAGATTCTTCTCTTGTGTGTTAATTCAGCCAGAGGATTAGTTTGATCCATAAACTGACTTAATTGACTCGAGCCAAAAAATTCCTTTATGGCAGCAACCAAAGGTTTCGGATTGACGAGTTGAGCGGGAGTTAGAGAATCTGTTTCTCCAACAGTCATTCTTTCTTTGATAATTCTCTCTAAACGATTAAGTCCAACCCTGACTTGATTTTGAAGAAGTTCTCCTACAGATCTAACCCTTCTATTACCAAGGTGGTCAATATCATCCAAACTAGCTCCGCCAATATCTAATTCTAGGTTAATTAAATAATCAATTGTGGAAAGAACGTCTTCATGGGTAAGCGTTCTCACATCATTTGGTACTGTAAGTCTCAATTTTTTATTTATTTTGTATCTACCAACTCGGCCTAAGTCATATCTTTTAGGATCAAAGAATCTACTGTTTAGTAGTTGTTGTCCGCCAGAAACGGAGGGGGGTTCACCAGGACGTAACTTCTTGTACAGCTCTAGTAATGCCTGATCTTCTGAATTAATACCCTCTTCATTAGCTGACTCAATTGAGTTTTGATAAAACTCAGGATGCCTAAGTTTATCGACCACATCATTATCAGAAAGACCCATTGCTCTCATAAGAACATGAGCATTTATTTTTCTAGTCTTATCAACTCTTACATAAAGTAAATTATTTTTGTCAGTCTCGAATTTTAACCATGCACCTCTATTAGGTATTACGCTAGCGTTATAAGTTCTTCGACCATTTTTATCCAGTTCATCTTTGAAATATACTCCAGGACTTCGAACAATTTGATTAACAATAACTCTTTCTGCACCATTAATGATAAATGTTCCTCTTTCAGTCATTAGTGGTAATTCGCCAATAAATACTTCTTGTTCTTTGATTTCCCCTGTCTCTTTATTAATTAACCTGCAAGTCACATACATCTGAGAAGCAAATGTAGCATCTCTTCTTTTGGCTTCCTCCACATCATGTCTAGGTCTTTTTAGCCTGTATTCTTCACCGATAAAATGTAATTCTAATTTGCCTGTGTAATCAGAAATGGGAGAAAAATTTTGTAGTTCTTCTATTAAACCCTTTTCCAAAAACCATTTAAAGCTTGCTCTTTGTACTTCAACTAAATCTGGTAGATAAGTAGCTGTTTTTGCTACCTGTAAAGCGCTACTGCTCATCCAAGAAAACCTGCGATTTTGTGAGATTTACTATTTACTTTTAATCTACTCAATATTTAGTTCTTTAACTTTTCACTTAATATGAGATCAACCATAAAATCTCGATTTCAACAAAAAAATAATTTAATAAATAAGAATTAAATTCACTTTAATGCTGAAAATTCATAAACTGCGTAAGTTAAAGCTAAAAAATTAAGAAAAATTTCCAGTAATTCCTAATACTAACAGCTGCCATGTCAAATTAACAAGTCAAATTTAAACAAATCTTCAGCATTCTTAGATGACTCTTTTGCAATTGTGATTAATTCAGTAGATCTTAAATCTGCCAAAAAATTGGCAACATTTTCAACAAATGCAGGTTCATTTCTTTTACCCCTATGAGGCACAGGAGCTAAAAAGGGGGAGTCAGTTTCAATGAGGTATTTATCATTTGGGACTATTTTGGCACACTCATGAATTTCATATGCTTTTGGGAAAGTTACTATTCCACTAAAACTGATATAAAATCCAAGATCCAAGAATTGCTTCATTTCTTTTGGGGTTCCTGTCCAACAATGAAGTACACCATCAGGACATTTTCCTTTTTTAGAGAGATCACTACATATTTCAATCATTTCATTTGCAGCATCTCTGCAATGGATAATTACAGGCAATTTAAGTTCATAAGCTAACTCCATTTGAGGAATGAGAGCATCAATTTGCTGATTTTTATTTTCATTTTTAAAAAAATCTAGGCCTAATTCCCCAATCGCTACAACTCTTTTATCTTCTTGAGCTGATTTTCTTAAAAGAGATTTTGAGCTTTCTTCCCATTTTTTTGCTTCTAGCGGATGCAAACCAACTGAATAGTAAATTTCCCTAAATTCATCAGATATTTTTTTCAACTTTGGAATTTCTGTGAATTCACAACAAGCATGAACTAATTTTTTTACACCACTAGAACGTAATCTCTGAACAACATCTTCAATATCTTTCTCGAAATTTTCAAATATTAAATGACAATGGGAATCTATGAGTTCGATATCGCTCATAATTTTGATCTGCCTTTTACTCGCTAATAAGTGTAGTTTTTACAAAATTGTTGATCTTCGATTTTTTATTGGCACCGTTATTCTTGTGAAGAACATTCTTTTTAACTGCTTTATCAATTAAGCTAAAAGCTTTATTAAGACTCGTTTGCACTAAAATTTTATTATCCTCATTAGGGTTTTTTTTATATTTTTCGCAATTCTCTAAAGTTTTTTTGGTTAAAGTCCTGACAGTAGATTTATATGACTTATTAATTAAACGATTTCTTTCGGCAATTTGTATTCTCTTTTTAGCTGATTTGTTATTGGCCAAAGCGGGTATGTAAATAGAAGATTATTATCATAACAAATAAATCGTCTACTAATCAATCATATATAATTTAGAAAGTTATTAATTTGGTCTTGAACCTTTCAAATTGAAAAAATTAACCATATGAAGATCATAAGTAATAAAAAAGAAGCTATTGAAGAATTAAAAAGGATTTCTACTCGAACTAATTCAGAAAACAATAATAAGATAAATGAAATTGTTGAAGAAATTCTTCACGAGGTAAAAATTTCTGGAGATATAGCAGTACACAAATATACAAAAAAATTTGATGGTTTCACACCTGACCCTATGCAAGTGAGTACGGATCAAATAAAGAATGCATGGGATGAGATTGATAATAATTTGAAGCGCTCACTTGAGGTAGCTCATAAAAGAATTCAAAAATTCCATGAAAAAGAAATTCCTCAATCTTTCACTTTAAAAGGTGATCATGGTGACATTGTCCAAAGAAGATGGAGACCAGTCATAACTGCAGGTATTTATATTCCTGGAGGCAGAGCTGCTTATCCAAGCACTGTATTAATGAATGCAATACCTGCAAAAGTAGCAGGAGTAAAAGAAATTATAATGGTATCTCCTGGGAATAAAGAAGGGGAAATAAACAAAACTGTTCTAGCAGCAGCTCACTTATCAGGTATCAATAAAGTATTTAGAATTGGAGGAGCACAAGCAATTGGTGCTTTAGCATTTGGTACAAATCAAATCAATAAAGTTGATGTTATTTCAGGTCCAGGAAATATCTATGTTACAACTGCGAAAAAACTCATTTATGGCTCTACAGGGATTGATTCTTTAGCGGGTCCAAGTGAAATATTAATCATTGCAGATGAAACAGCCCAAAGCACTCATATAGCGTCTGATCTACTAGCGCAAGCAGAACATGATCCTTTAGCTGCATCAATACTTTTAACTACATCAAAGAATCAGGCAAAAGAAGTTTTAGAAGAACTTTATAAAAAAATAGATGATCATCCAAGAAAAGAAATTTGCTTGCAATCAGTCAAAAATTGGGGGTTAATTGTTGTTTGCGAAAATTATGAATCATGTGTTGAACTAAGTAATAACTTTGCTCCTGAACATCTAGAAATTCTTACTATAGATTCAAAAAAAATTCTTACAGGTATTGAGAATGCAGGAGCAATATTTTTAGGAAAATGGACCCCAGAAGCGGTGGGAGATTATCTTGCTGGACCAAA
>QCMA01000029.1 GCA_003214115.1 Prochlorococcus sp. AG-418-I21 | reverse complement strand
ATTGGATAGTAACAAACTAATTTTAAAACCAGGATTAGAGGGTGTCCCAGTTACTAATTCATCCATATGTGATATTAACGGCAATAAAGGTAAATTATTGTACAGAGGCTATTCCATTGAGGAACTATCCCAAAAAAGCAGTTTTTTAGAAACCGCTTACCTATTGATTTGGGGTGAATTGCCCACAGCTATTCAACTAAGAGATTTCGAACAAGAAGTTCAGATGCATCGAAGGTTAAGTTTTAGAGTTAGAGATATGATGAAATGTTTCCCTGCAACTGGTCATCCTATGGATGCTCTTCAATCTAGTGCAGCTTCTTTGGGGCTCTTCTATTCGCGTAGAGCAATAGATGATCCTAATTACATCTACAACGCAGTCATAAGACTAATAGCAAAAATACCCACAATGATTGCAGCGTTTCAACTTATTAGAAAAGGACAAGACCCAATTCAACCTAGAGATGATCTAACTTATTCATCAAATTTTCTTTACATGTTGACTGAAAAAGAACAAGATCCTATAGCCGCAAAAGTTTTTGATAGGTGCTTAATTCTACATGCCGAACATAGTTTAAACGCTAGTACATTTAGCGCTAGAGTGACTGCAAGTACTCTTACAGATCCATATGCTGTCATCGCCTCTGCAGTAGGAACCTTAGCTGGCCCATTGCATGGAGGAGCAAACGAGGATGTGATTGCGATGTTAGAAGAGATTAAAACCCCAGAAAATGCTGGGTCTTTTTTAGATAATGCAATAAAAAATAAAAGTAAGATAATGGGCTTTGGTCACAGAGAATATAAAGTCAAAGATCCCAGAGCAATAATTCTTCAAAAACTTGCAGAAGAACTTTTTATTAGATTTGGAGCAGATGAAATGTATGAAGTTGCTAAATCACTTGAGGCAGAGGCAATACCAAGACTTGGACCTAAGGGTATATTCCCTAATGTGGATTTTTATTCTGGCCTTGTTTATAGAAAACTTGGTATTCCTCGTGATTTATTTACTCCAATTTTTGCCATATCTAGAGTGGCTGGTTGGTTAGCTCATTGGAGAGAGCAACTTGGAGCAAATAGAATTTTCAGACCATCTCAAATCTATACAGGCTCAGCTCCAAGAGATTGGATCAGCTTAGAAAGTAGAGAATAATATTTGCAGCTTTTCATAAAAAAACACACATATTGTTTGTGAAGAGTTAATCTATTAAGTAAATAACATAAAAATTTTGGAATACGGATTAGATCTCGAATATAGTTTTAATGAATTCTTAAAGGGTTTTGGCCTTTCCAGCGAAATCGCTCATATAATATGGCTCCCTCTTCCTATGCTTTTGGTTTTGGTAGCGGCAGTTGTTGGCGTTTTAGTAACAGTTTGGCTTGAAAGAAAAATATCTGCTGCTGCTCAACAAAGAATAGGTCCAGAATATGCAGGTGCGCTTGGCGTCCTCCAACCAATTGCAGATGGTCTTAAGTTACTTGTCAAAGAGGATATTATTCCTGCTAAAGCGGATGGGATTCTCTTCACTGCAGGACCTATATTAGTTCTAGTCCCAGTTATTCTTTCCTGGCTAGTCGTGCCTTTTGGACAAAATCTTTTAATAAGCAACGTAGGTATTGGAATTTTCCTGTGGATCGCTTTAAGTAGTATCCAACCAATTGGACTTCTTATGAGCGGATATGCATCTAATAACAAATATTCATTGTTAGGAGGATTAAGGGCAGCAGCTCAATCAATAAGTTACGAAATACCTTTAGCCTTATCTGTACTGGCTATCGTACTAATGACAAATTCTCTTAGTACTATTGATATCGTCAATCAACAAAGTGGTGCTGGGATCCTAAGTTGGAATATTTGGAGGCAACCAGTTGGTTTTATAGTCTTTTGGATTTGTGCTCTTGCAGAATGTGAAAGACTTCCATTTGACTTACCTGAAGCTGAAGAGGAATTAGTTGCAGGATACCAAACTGAATATGCAGGGATGAAATTTGCATTGTTTTACCTTGGTAGTTACATTAATCTAATCCTTTCAGCCTTATTGGTATCGATACTTTATTTGGGAGGATGGGGCTTTCCAATTCCAGTTGAATTAATTGCTAAGTTTTTAAATTTACCTATTAATGCTCCCTTTATACAGGTTTTCACAGCATCTATAGGAATTGTAATGACTGTATTGAAAGCATATCTTTTAGTTTTCATTGCAATATTATTACGTTGGACAACACCTAGAGTAAGAATAGATCAACTTTTAGACCTAGGATGGAAGTTTCTTCTTCCAATTTCTCTTGCTAATCTTTTGATAACTGCAGGATTAAAACTTGCTTTTCCTCAATTCTTTGGTGGTTAAATTTAAGTAGAAATACTTAAATTATAAATTAATCCACTAAAATAAAATAACTAAGTGAATTCTTCAAAATGAAAAATTTCCTTCAACAAATAAATAGCTATATCAATGAAGCATTTAATGCTGGCAAATATTTATATAATGGTTTATCAGTAACTTTTGATCATCTTCGAAGAAGACCTGTTACCGTCCAATATCCATATGAAAAATTAATACCTTCTGAAAGATATAGAGGAAGAATACATTATGAATTTGATAAATGTATTGCTTGTGAAGTTTGCGTGAGAGTATGTCCGATTAATTTACCGGTAGTTGATTGGGTAATGAATAAAGAAACCAAAAAAAAGGAACTTAGAAATTATTCTATAGACTTTGGAGTCTGTATATTTTGCGGAAATTGCGTTGAATATTGTCCAACTAATTGTTTATCAATGACCGAAGAATATGAATTAGCTACTTTTGACAGACATAATCTAAATTTTGATAATGTTGCACTTGGTAGACTCCCTACAAACGTCACAACAGATCCTTCAGTTAAACCCCTAAGAGAACTTGCCTATCTTCCTAAAGGTGTCATGGATCCTCATGAAATTCCAGCTTCTGATGCAAGAGTTGGTAAATTACCAGAAGAAGTTTATGATTGGATGAGACCTGAATCTAATGAGAATAAAGATAAAGTTCCTAATCCAAACAGTTAATTTCCATTAATTTATGTCTATTGCAATAACAACCCAAATTATTTGTTTTACAGTTCTATCCTTAGTTATCCTTGTTGGAGCACTCGGTGTTGTATTACTAGAAAGTATTGTTTATTCAGCCTTTCTTCTAGGGGGAGTTTTTATGAGTGTTGCAGGATTATATCTTCTTTTAAATGCAAGTTTTGTTGCTGCAGCACAAGTTTTAGTTTATGTGGGTGCAGTTAATGTACTAATAATCTTTGCAATCATGTTAGTCAATAAAAAAGAAGATTTAAAACCCATCAATGACATTAAATCGAGAAGAATCATATCAACATCAATATGTTTGACCCTACTCAGCCTCTTAATTAGAGTTGACTTGACGAATGTATGGAGCCTATCAAGTCCTCAAAACTCTATAGGGGAAGAATCAACTATCAGAATTGGTGAACATCTATTTAGTGATTATTTACTCCCATTTGAAGTAGCTTCGGTTTTACTTTTAATGGCAATGATTGGGGCTATTGTTTTAGCTAGAAGAGATGTAATGAGTAATGATATTTCAACAGGATTACCTGTTGATCAAGAGTTAATTGAAAAATCATCAGAACCATTACTTACAAACAAAAATTAAACTTCCTATCCACTTATGATGCATTTAGAATCAATCCCTATCCAAGCTTTTTTGATAGTATCTTCAGCACTATTTTGTATTGGTATTTGGGGATTATTAAATAGCAGAAATGCTGTCAGAGTTCTAATGAGCATTGAATTAATGCTCAATGCGGTAAATATAAACTTGATGACGTTTTCTTCTTATATCGATAATAATCTAATTCAGGGACAAGTTTTTACAATTTTTGTGATCACTGTTGCTGCCGCAGAAGCAGCTGTTGGATTAGCAATATTGTTATCTCTTTACAGGAATAGGGTGACTGTAGATATGGAAAGTTTTAATCTATTAAAATGGTAAAAGCATTAAATGAAACTCTCATTTGTGCTCATTATATATCGTTCAGATAGTTCTACAGCACTAGAGGCCTCTAAATTTTGTGAAGAAGTCCTCAGAGCTAAAAATATTAAATCAAAAAGGGTTGCAAGTGATTTTCAAACAAATGATATTGAGAAAGATCTCTGTAATTCAAAATTTCAACCAGACATTGGCATTGTTCTTGGTGGGGATGGAACTTTCCTGAAATGTGCAAATGCATTATCCTATTACGATATTCCTTTATTGAGCATTAATATTGGCGGTAATTTAGGTTTTCTTACTCAAGAAAAAGATTTTTTATTTGATAAATCTTTTATTGAAATCATTGAAAATGAAGAATATATTATTGATTTTCGTAATAGACTAAACTGTAATGTTTGTATCAGTGGAACAAGTCTTGAAAAAAAAATCATAAAAAGCTATTACGCATTAAATGATTTTTATTTTAAATCCGTTGAAGAGGATATTTCTCCTACCAACCAAATACTAATTGAAATAGATAAAGAGAAGGTGAATGAATATAAAGGTGATGGATTGATTATATCTACATCTACCGGTTCAACAGCCTACTCAATGGCTGCAGGTGGTCCAATAGTACATCCAAACATAGACGCGATGATTATAAACCCTATATGCCCAATGAGTTTGGCTAGTAGACCAATCGTCATACCAAATACAAGTGAGGTAATAATTAAACCAGTAAAAAAAAGTAAAGGGGAAATCAAATTATGGAGAGACGGTTCTAAATGTATGACAATCAAGGAAAATTTTTATTGTGAGATTAAAAAAGGAAAATCACCCTGCAAAATAATAAAGTTTAAAAAAAGCACTAACTACTACAATACTTTAATAAAAAAACTAGATTGGAAAGGTGATTTATCTGCTAAAAATTTAAAAAATTAAATGGCCCTAGAAATAGAAAGACGATTTCTTATAAAAAATGATAGTTGGAAAGGATTCATAACTAAAAAAATTATTATTGAGCAAGGATACTTATCAAAAAGTTTAGACGATTGGATTATTAGAATAAGATTTACAGGTAAAGACTTTAAAATTGCATTCAAAAAACATATAGCAAAGTTTACTAACTTTGAATTTGAGTACTCCATTCCACAAAAAGATGGTGAAACAATAATGTCAAATCTTTCAAATACTATTAAAAAAGAAAGATTCTTTTTAGAAGTTGAAAAAAAATCCTGGATTATTGATTGCTTTAAAGAAAATAATTATCCACTGGAGATTGCCGAAATTGAACTTTTGAATGAAAAAGAAGATTTGAATCTTCCATCTTTCATATCACAAGAAATAACTGGGATTACAGATTACTCTAATTTCAGTCTTACTAAAAAACCGTATTCAGAATGGAAGTAGAAGTATTTAACAACTCTCCAAAATAGCTAGTCAAAGGAACCATCTATCCTTTATATTTTCTTTATATTTCAGTAATTGATTCTATTTGTTTCAAATGTATGGTCTTTACGATAAGGAAGGAATATTGAGATTTGTTGATTCGGACAAAGATGCCTGCATAGCTTATGCTGAACTCTTCGAATTAGGTTCAACAAATTATTGTTTAATGGATTTAGCTAATGATACAAAAAAAGAAAAGGTTACTAACCTTAATCTGAATCAGGGAGAGAACAACAATTAAACCCGTCTCTACAAATCTTTCCATTATCCATTGCCCAATTCAGAAGTGCAACTCTATTTTTTGAACCTGTCTTTGTAAACATATTACTTACATGATTATCAACAGTTCTTTTACTAATAGTTAGTTTTACTGCAATTTCTTGATTTGTAAGCCCATCAGCTACGAGATCAATGATTTCCATCTCTCTTGTTGAGAGACCCATCATATCAAAGTTGTTTACTTCTTCTTCAACCATTTGCATTTAAACAGTTCCTTTTTTATATTATTTAAGTTTAGCAATCTCAGTACACTTGTTAACAAGGGAGGAAACAAAGGCAATTGAAATCAAAACTTCAGCAGACTTTAGAAAGAAAATCTAAGGTAATAACGGCAGAGTTAATGCCGCCACGAGGAGGTAACCCCTTAAGATCTCTTAAGATAGCACAACTTTTGAAAGATAAGGTACATGCTGTTAACATTACCGACGGAAGCAGAGCAGTAATGAGAATGTGCAGTTTGGCAATGTCCAAACTATTACTGGAAAATGGGATAGAACCAGTAATGCAAATATCTTGCAGAGATCGTAATAAAATTGCTTTACAATCAGACATTCTTGGAGCAAATGCTTTAGGAATTAGAAACATTTTGTGCATTACCGGTGACTCAGTAAAAGCCGGAGATCAACAAGATGCTAAAGCTGTTCACGAGTTTGAATCAGTTAGATTACTTAAACAAATTCAGGCTTTCAATAAAGGAATTGATCCTACTCTCGGAAAACTTTCCGATCAAGAAACATATATTTTTTCGGGCGCTGCAGCTGATCCTAGTTGCAAAAATCAAAAAAGTTTAAAAAATAGAATGAGAAATAAAAAAGAGGCTGGAGCGGGATTTATACAAACTCAAATGATTATGGAAAGAGAAAAATTGATTGAATTTTGTGAAAATATCAGCACCCCGCTTGAAATTCCTGTTATTGCAGGTGTATTTCTATTAAAGTCTTACAAAAACGCTCTCTTTATAAACAAATATGTTCCTGGTGCGAACATACCTGAAAATATCCTTTATCGTCTTAAAGAAGCAAAAAACCCTTTGCAAGAAGGTATTCAAATTGCAGCTGAACAAGCTCATGATTATATTAAAATCGCAAATGGTGTTCATCTAATGGCAGTTAAGGCAGAACATTTAATTCCTGAGATTCTTGAAAAGGCAGATATTAATCTGGAATATTAATCAAATCAGTACCTAATAATTCTGCCATTGCCTTCTGCTGTGGAGATGGCTCAGTCATATCAGATCTTCTTGAATCTGTTATTAACCAATCCAAAGATGCATCTTGCAAATCAAAGTGATCTCCATTTTTGTCCACACAGTAGCGGCCAAATACTAATTTATCGACTAGTCGAACACCCTTACCGATTTTGGAATAATCAAAAATAATTGAATTATCAATTGTTGCACCTTCACAAATACAACAACTTGGTCCTATCATTGCTGGTCCAATAATTATTGCACCATCTTCTATTCTTGTCATCCCACCTATGTACACTGGGCCATTAATATGAACCTTATCCCAATTAGCAGCAACATTTAATCCAGTAAAAACTCCAGGTTTAATTTCCTTACCAGGTATGTCTACTTGTCTTACCTTGCCTTGTAAAACATTACGAATAGCACTCCAATAATCAGGAACTTTTCCAATATCTACCCATTCGAAATCCATTGGCAGTGCAAAAAATGGTAAATTCATTTCGACAAGTTTAGGAAATAAATCGGCACCAATATCGAATTTCTCACCTGACGGAATGTAATTAAAAATTTCAGGTTCAAAAAGATAAATTCCTGTATTAATTGAATCTCCTAAAGCTTTATCTACAGATGGCTTTTCTTGAAACGCCTTTACTCGACCATTATCATCCGAGACTACTACCCCATAACTTGATACTTGGTCTCTAGTTACTTTTTTAGTTATTAAACTTGCAATTGCTCCCTTCTCCTTATGTTTCTTAACTGCTTCTGTCAAATCTAAGTCAACTAAAGCATCACCGCAAAGTACAACAAAAGTTTCATCAAAAAATTTCTGGAAATCTTGAATTTTTTTTAATCCTCCCGCTGAACCTAAAGCATCTCCTATTAATTCCCCATCTTCAATTCTACCTTCGAAACTATACGCTAACTCCACACCGAATCTTTGACCATCCCTAAAGTAATTCTCTATTTCTTCGGCAAGGTGGGAGACATTTACCATTATTTCTTTAAAACCATGCTCTTTTAGAAGTTCTAAAAGAAACTCCATTACAGGTTTTTGTAAAATCGGTATCATTGGTTTTGGAATAATATGGGTTATTGGCTGAACACGTGTACCTTTCCCTGCCGCAAGTATCATTGCCTTCATGAATTCAAAACCTCTTTTTAAAGATTATACGTTATTACTATTAAGCAGAAGATGATGATGTATTTAATACCTCAAGATTTTCTATAGGTAATTGAGCTAAGCCTCCATCAGGAATTATTCTTTTAATTTGAATTGGACCATATAAAGAATTGATTTGTTTAATTTCAATTTTGTTTTCAGATAATAAAAATAACAACGCCCAAAAAACTCCCAAACGATCTTTATCTAAATCATTTTTTACAACTGTTTGCCATTGCTTAACTAAATAATCAAAATCTGTCCATTGTAAAGCTTTTTCCCATCCATCAATAAATTTACCTAATGCCTTAGTAGTTTCTGGAAGTTTTTCGCGATGTGCTAATGATTTAACTTGGGAAATCAAAGCCTTATCAGAATATTTTTTATTTCTTTTTCTCTTCATGAGGAGGAGATCTTGGGTTTCTATAACTTCAGCTATAGACTCTAACTGACTTACAAGTTCTCCCAATGTTGTTGTGCGTTTAAGAATTGGTTTTGCAATTGATCTTCTCCTTAAATATTTTTCAGGATATTTTGGAATATCAAATTCCTGATCAATCCAATCTTGATCATCTAAGTCAAATTCATCTTCATAATCTGACGAATCATCTTTAAAAACATCAGATTCCAAAACTTGAGCCTTTAAATTTACCAATACAGAAGCCGCAAAAAATGCCTCGCTAGTCTCAGCTAAATCCTTTTGATAAGAAACGCTATTGTTAGGAGTTTTTTTGTAAGTATGTGAGTATTGTTCTAAAAAGCTATCAATAACACTTATGACATCAATATCCCATGGATCAAGCTCACCTTTGCCAGCGGCGTCTTGGAGAAACTTAATCAACAATCTAGGTCCTAGTTGTTGCCTTTTAATAGGATTAGAAAAGGATATTTTGAAATACCTAAAATCTACACATAAGATATCTTTTTATTTATTTATTGCCAGACAATATTGCATTAATTTAAAAAAATTATATTGTTGGAGCTTTAAGGATGTTATTTTTTTGGGTTCCTGAAAAAATATTTGTTTTCACAGCACTTTTAACTGCATTTAAATCTCTATCGACTAAATTATTGATAGATGCAATATAACTTTCTGTAACTAATCTTGGATACAAACCTATTCCAATAATTGGTAAAAGTAAACAAGCAATAATATATACTTCTCTTGGCTCTGCATCAATTAGTTTTCGTTCTTGAATTAATTTAGGATTTTCTTTACCAAAGAAAATTTCTCGTAACATTGAAAGTAGATAAATAGGAGTGAGTATTACACCGATAGCGGCTAAAGATGCCATCACTACCCTAAAAGGAAGCGTATATACTTCATCAGTGACAAATCCAGTAAATACCATCAATTCGGAAACAAATCCACTCATACCAGGTAAAGCAAGGGAAGCCAGAGAGCAAGCAGTCCATAGGGCAAACATGATTCTCATTTTTTGTCCTACACCACTCATTTCATCAAGTTTAAGAGTTTTTGTTCTGTCATAAGTAGCACCAACAAGAAAAAATAGACTTGCACCGATTAATCCATGACTAACCATTTGAAGCATTGCTCCGCTTGTTCCAAGGCTGCTAAAACTACCTATTCCAATAAGAACAAAACCCATATGACTTATCGAACTGTATGCAATTTTTCTTTTAAGATTTCTTTGAGCAAAAGAAGTTAATGCAGCATAAATTATATTGACTACCCCTAGAACTATTAATAATGGGGCAAATTGAGCATGAGCAACGGGTAATAATTGTGCATTAAATCTTAAAAGAGCATATCCTCCCATCTTTAATAAAATTCCTGCTAAAAGCATATGAACTGGAGCTGTAGCCTCTCCATGGGCATCTGGAAGCCAAGTATGAAGGGGTACTATTGGAAGTTTCACACCAAATGCAATTAAAAGCCCTACATAACATAATATTTGGAATTTTTGACTAAAATCTTGAGCTGCCAAGTGAGAAAACTCAAAGTTAGGAATTTCTGTACCATAGAAACCCATTGCTAACGCTGCAAGAAGAATGAAGATAGAACTACCAGCTGTATAAATAATGAATTTTGTTGCTGCATATTGTCGATTTTTGCCACCCCATATTGCCAGTAATAAATAAACGGGAATTAACTCGAGTTCCCAAGTTAGAAAGAACAAAAGCATATCTTGTACTGCAAATACAGCGATTTGCCCACCATCCATAACCAATATCAAAAAGAAAAATAACTTTGGTTTGAATTTGACTGGCCATGCAGCAAGAACTGCTAAAGCAGTTATAAAACTAGTCAATAGTATTAAAGGCATAGACATGCCATCAGCGCCAACAGACCAAGTAAGACCTAAATCA
>QCMA01000028.1 GCA_003214115.1 Prochlorococcus sp. AG-418-I21 | reverse complement strand
AATCCTATCAATTTAAATTTAGATGGAGTCTTTGTCTATATGAGTGGTTCAAAGCCGATTACTGATTTTTTAGGCGATCAAATTGCTCTAAAAGAAGACGGGGGAGTAATTGTTGATGACTTTATGTCTACAAACTCTGATGGAGTTTGGGCTATTGGAGATATAAGAAATACACCATTTAAGCAAGCTGTTGTTGCAGCTTCTGATGGATGTATTGCAGCAATGTCAATTGATAGATATTTGAATAGTAGAAAAAATATAAGAGTAGATTGGATTCATTCTTAAAATTAAAATATTATTTCTTTGATTTAGAGAGGTGTTGCTTCAGAAATATAAGCTACTCCTCCGTAATAGCTTAAATCATCTCTAATGTTATCTCTCATTTTATCTATTAATTCTTGCTCACAAAAAACAATTACATGAGCATTTGATCCTAACCCTGTAAATTCCATATCTTCAGTCACAACTCTTTCAGGTCCCCTTCCTGTGGCATGCTTCATAACTGTATATCCAGGAACATTAGCTTTTTCTAATGTTTTAATGATTGCATCTAGCTCTCTTTCACTAAATATTAAGTCTAATCTTTTCATTTTTATAAGGGGGAAAGTGGGATAATGGTATTTACTAAACTCATGTATATTGGAATGCCAAGAACAATATTGAATGGGAAAGTTAGGCCTAGTGTTGTTGAGATATAGTAACTAGATTTAGCTTCTGGAACTGTCATCCGCATAGCTGCAGGAACTGCTAAATATGAGGCGCTTGCACATAAAACCACAAATAAAAGAGCGTTGCCAGGTCCTAAAGATAAAAATCTTGCAACGAAAACACCTATAAATGCATTAAATAGAGGCATGAAAATTGCAAAACCAATCAAGAACGAACCTGCATTTTTTAATCTCGGCAATCTTTGAGCAGCGACTATTCCCATATCTAACAAGAAGAAGCATTCTGCTCCATAGAATAATTGTCCAGTAAAAGGCTCCATTTTTGCAATCCCTGAGGGATTACTTGAAGCAGTCAGAAATCCCACAATTAAACTTGAGAGCAATAAATAAACTGATCCATTCAACAGGGATTCATGTAATATTGCGCTTAAATGCATTTTCCTTGATTTTGGTCTATTTTTTGGAGCTGCAAATTTCACAAGTAATAATCCAACAATTATTGCAGGAGATTCCATTAAAGCTAAGGCGCCAACCATAAACCCATCAAAAGCTATTTTTTGACTTTCTAAAAAACTTTCTGCGGAAATAAATGTAACAGCACTTATTGAACCGTATGCTGCTGCTATTGCCGCTGAATTAAAGACATCAAACTTTAATCTTAAAATTAAAAATCCAATCAGCGGGATTACAAGTGACATCAGTATTGCAGCACTTAAAGTAGGCAACACTTGATCTGTAAAACCACTTTTCTGTATCTCTATACCTCCTTTAAACCCAATAGCTAGTAGCAGATATAAGGAAAAGAGTTTAGGTAATGGAGCGGGTATTTCCAAATCAGATTTAAAAAGTACTGATATTGCTCCAATCAAAAAGAAAAGAACTGGCGGGGCTAATACATTTTGCAGAATTGGATTTATTTCCATAAATTACTAGGCTATTTCCTTTAGAGCAGTTTCTAAAGCTTCTTTTCTTGTTTCAATAATGCCTTCAACTCCAAATTTAGCTAATCTATCTTTTACCTTTTCATTAGCACCAGCAACAAATGCTTTTCTGGAATTATTTTTTGCTTCTTGCATCATATCCTCTATTGCCAGAGTCGCAGTAACTCCGAGTCGTGGTACATCAGTGATATCTAATATCAAGACTTTGTAATTTCTTACAAGCATCATTCTCTCAGATATGCCTTTAGCTGCTCCAAAACTTAGTGGTCCTTTAAGTCTAAATAGCATTACATCGCCTGAACATCTATCTAAAAGTGCTTTTTCATCAGCAGGCAAAGCATTTTTCCCTTGATCATCTTTTGATAAAGGATTATCCTCATCCATACCTTCTAGTTGAGTTTCGGTTATTGAATCAATAGTGAGCATATTTGCTATGAAAACACCAACTAATACTGCCCAAATTAGATCCCAAAAAACAGTCATTAGAAGTACGCCGTACATTACCGCAGATGTTTTTAGAGATAATTTGTGAGCTCTCCTCAAGAACCCCCAATCAATAATATCTAGACCAACTTTTATAAGAATTCCTGCAAGTAGAGCATTAGGAATTTGCTCTGCTAATGGTCCTGCCCCAACTAATACTATTAATAAAACAACTGAGTGAACCATTCCAGAAATAGGAGTAGAACCTCCAGATTTGACGTTTATAACGGTTCTCATTGTGGCTCCTGCACCTGGTAATCCGGTAAAAAGGCCAGCTACTGCATTACCTATTCCTTGTCCAATTAGCTCTCTGTCAGAATTATGCTTAGTTTGAGAAATATTGTCTGCAACTAAAGATGTAAGTAAAGAATCAATTGCTCCAAGCACAGCCAGTACCAAGCCTGCTTGGAAAATAATTGGAAGATATTGATTAAAACTTGGAATATTTAAGGAAGGTACTCCTCTTGGTATATCACCTATTCTAACTAATTGGCCTTCCCCAAACATAAATATTGATATTGGAGTTACTATCAATAATGCTAAAAGAGGAGCAGGTACCCACTGACTAATTTTTCTAGGTGTTAGAAATACTATCCCTAGTGTCATTACAGATATTCCAATAGCTGCAGGGTTTGGTTGGAAATTAGAAAAAACAGTTGTTAAAGAATCTATTACCTTTCCCTGAGTGGTAATACCAAGTAATGGCCCAATTTGAAGTGCAATGATTATGAAACCAATACCAGACATAAATCCTGATACTACAGAATATGGTACGAGAGTAATATATTTCCCTAGTTTTAAAATTCCAAATAATATTTGTAATAAGCCTCCAATAACTACTGCTGCCATTACTAATGGAAGAATTTGTCCAGCAGACAGATCTTTTGGAACCCCAGCAGCAGCTAAACTTGCCACTACTCCTGCGACGGTCACGCTCATTGGACCAGTTGGCCCACTAACTTGAGCAGGAGTTCCTCCAAATAAAGCAGCTAAAAAACCAACTACTACTGCCCCATATAATCCATAAATTGCCCCTCCAGGTCCTAATGCAGCATTACCAAAAGCAAGAGCGAGAGGTAAAGCTACTACTGCGGCTGTGATCCCTCCAAGAATATCGCCTCTTACATTTTTTAGATGAAATCCATTAATTATTTTCAAAGATTTACTCCTTAAAATAAATACTTAACTAAAAGATATTATCTCTTTATGACGTAAATTTGTTAAAAATGAAGTTTGTGCAAAATATTTTTGTAACTTTTTAGTCTATATAATATTTTTAATTAAGTTAATTTTCCTGAACAAAAGAAGTCTTTGATTAATTTAAGTGTGAGGTGAGCGATTAATGTATTAGATAAATATTTTTTAATTTAAATAATATTCAAATGAATTCGATTATTCGTCCAAGAAGATTAAGAAGGTCTGAGGCAATTAGAGAAATGGTAAGAGAAAACCATCTAAAAGCTTCGGACTTTATATATCCATTATTTATTCATGAAAAAGATTTTAAAGAGGAAATTTCGGCAATGCCAGGAACTTTTAGATGGGATATAAATGGCTTAATAAAAGAGGTCACTAGGGCATGGGAATTGGGAATTAGGTGTATTGTTCTTTTTCCAAAAATAAACGATAGCTTAAAGACTGAAGATGGAGCAGAGTGTTTTAATGAAGACGGTTTAATTCCTAGAGCTATTCGAATATTAAAAAAAGAGATTCCAGAAATGGCAATAATGACAGATGTTGCATTGGACCCATATTCGTGTGATGGACATGATGGCTTAGTTGATGAAACTGGAAAAATATTGAATGATGAAACGATTGAAATTTTAAAGAAACAAGCTTTAACTCAAGCTAGAGCTGGAGCAGATTTTATTGGCCCTAGTGACATGATGGATGGGAGAGTTGGAGCAATTAGGACTGCTCTTGATAGTGAAGGATTTAATGATGTAGGTATTATTAGTTATACAGCTAAATATTCATCTGCTTATTATGGTCCGTTTAGAACTGCTTTAGATTCGGCTCCCAGAGAAAATAGTAAGAAAATAATTCCAGACAATAAGTCTACATATCAAATGGACCCTGCCAATTCAAAAGAGGCTTTAATTGAATCTGCATTGGATCAGTATGAAGGAGCTGATATTTTGATGGTAAAACCAGGGATTTCATATTTGGATATTGTTTATAGATTAAGCACATTTTCAAATAAGCCCATAGCTGCATACAACGTTAGTGGGGAGTACTCCATGGTAAAGTCTGCTGCTATGAAAAACTGGATTAATGAAAAAGATATTGTGTTAGAAACTTTGCTTAGTTTCAAAAGAGCAGGAGCAAAACTGATACTCACTTATCATGCTTGTGATGCATCTCAATGGTTGCAGGATAATTAAAAACTCATTATTAACTAAAATTTGGTTTATTCTTAGACTAATAATACATTAACTACTTTGTTTTGAAGTTATCACAAGAAGTAAATAGGATTGGTCACATCGCACTTAGAGTAGAGAATCTCGAAAGGGCTAAATCTTTTTATATAAAGCTTGGTATGAATTTAGTTTGGGACGATAAAGATTGGTCCTATTTAGAAGCTGGTAAAGGGAAAGATGGGCTTGCGTTGTTAGGCCCTAGCTACAAAGCTGCGGGACCACACTTTGCTTTTCATTTTGAAAATAAAAAAGAAGTGGAAAATATTCAAAATGATTTAAAGAATTCTGGTGTAAAAGTTGGTCCTTTACATGAACATAGAGATGGAACAGCATCTTTTTATATGAGGGATACTGAAGGAAACTGGCTTGAGATGCTTTATGTTCCTCCTGAAGGGATTCAATCGAATGTTTGACTCTTTTTTTTTGTATGCAAGAGGAAAGTTTTTCTAAAAAATCATATTCAGATAACACCTTAGAAGAAGAATCTATAAGCCTTTTAGAGTGGGATTCATTAAAAACGCATTTATCTTCATTCGCCTCAACGGAAATGGGTAAACGAGCAATTTTAAGTTTTAGTATTCCTTCAGAATACGAGGCATCTAAAAGACTGTTGAATGAAACTGTTGAAATAAATGAGCTAGAAAAAAATTTAGATAAATCAATTAGTTTTTCTGGTGTTTTTGATATTAGTAGAAATATTGAAATTTGTTCCAAGGGAGGTGTAATTTCATCTTCTGAATTGTTAGAAATAGCGAAAACAATCGCTGCAGCAAGAAATTTAAAAAAAATCTTATTAGATTTTGAACAAAGGCCTTATATTTCATCATTCACAAAAAATTTAATTGACCATCAGAATATCGAAACTATTTTTAAAAAAGGAATTGAATCGAATGGAAGGATTTCAGACAATGCTAGTAATGAACTATCTATTCTTAGAAAAGAATTATTATCTAAGAAAATTGAAAGAAAAATATTAGTTGAGAAATTTATTCAAAAGAATTTAGCTTATTTGCAAGATACTACTATTGGAGATCGATATGGTAGGCCTGTTTTAGCAGTCAAAGTTCATTATGTTGATAAATTTAAAGGCATAATTCATGACTCTTCATCTTCAGGCAACACAGTATATTTTGAGCCTGAAAGTGTAGTAACTAAAGGAAATAAGATTGCTTCTTTAGAGGCTAGGATCACAGCAGAAGAATTTAAATTACTTAAGAAATGGTCCCAGGTTGTTAGTGATAATTCAGAAAATCTCATAGAAATGGCATCCATTTTATTGAGATTAGAAAATGCTCTAACTCGTTCAAGATATTCGAAATGGATTGGAGGCAAAACTCCTACGTTTGAGAAAAATCCTATTATTTCTATAATTGGTTTTTCTCATCCATTATTGATTTGGGAACATAAGAAAAAAGGAGCCCCAGCCCCAGTGGCTGTCGATTTCCATATAAATAGAAATATTAAGGTTGTAGCTATTACAGGTCCAAATACTGGAGGTAAAACGGCAGCTTTAAAAGGTTTGGGCTTGTCTTTACTTATGGCTAGAGCAGGATTATTGATACCTTCAACTAATAATCCTATTATCCCTTTTTGTCCAAATATATATGTGGATATAGGAGATAAACAATCTTTAGAAGAAAATTTATCTACCTTCAGTGGTCATATATCCCGCATAAAAGAGATATTAGATTCACTTGATTATAAGAAAGGATTATCAGTTGTTTTGTTAGATGAGATTGGATCTGGTACAGATCCTCTTGAAGGAAGTGCTCTTGCAATGGCTTTATTAAAAGAATTTGTAAATAAATCTGATATCACTTTAGCAACTACACATTATGGAGATATTAAGGCTTTAAAATATAATGACTCAAGATTTGAAAACGTATCAGTTGCCTTTGATGAGGAATCTTTGAAGCCAAAATATATACTCAACTGGGGTATTCCTGGAAGAAGTAATGCTTTGTCAATTTCAAAGAGAATTGGTCTAGATGAAAGCATACTCAATGAAGCTGCAAATTATCTAAAGCCAAAAGAAGTAGACAATATTAATAATATTATTAAAGGACTTGAGGAAGAGAGGATTAAACAACAAAATTCTGCAGAAGCTGCTGCAGAACTGATTGCAAGGACTGAAATATTGCATGATGAACTGAAGAGAAATTATGAATATCAGAAAATAAATGCCGAAAAAATCCAGGAAATTGAAAGGTCTAAATTATCAAAACATCTTGTATCTGCTAAAAAAGAGGTAATAAATTTGATTAAAAGATTAAGAGATAAAAATGTTAATGGAGAGGATACGAGAATTATTGGAAAAAGATTAAAAGAAATTGAGACGGAACATTTAACCCAAAAAAAATTTGAAAAATCAATATCTTGGAATCCCCAGATAGGCGATTTTGTAAAAATTAAAAGTCTAAATAGTACGGGACAAATTGTAGATTTAGATAAAAAAGGTGGTTTTTACGAAGTTAAATGTGGTTCCTTCAGAAGCATATTATCTGTAAATGACTTTGAAGGTATTAATGGAGAAAAACCTAATTTCAAAAGGTCAAAAATTGAGATCAAGTCTTCAAGAGAAGATTTTTCTTTTTCTAAAATTAGAACGAGTAAAAATACAATTGATGTAAGAGGGCTAAGAGTTCATGAAGCCGAAATAATTATTGAGGAGAAAATTAGAAAATTTCATGGCCCGCTATGGATTGTTCATGGAGTTGGTACAGGGAAATTAAAAAAAGGGATAAGAAATTGGTTATCAGGTTTAAATTATGTTGATAAGATTGAAGATGCAGCCAACAACGAGGGTGGACCTGGTTGCAGTATTGCGTGGATAAAATAAAATTTAAAATATTTAGAAAACAATTTAATAAGCGTATTAAGTGCAATTTATTGATCAAGCAAACATTATTCTTAAAGCTGGAAAAGGTGGAAATGGAATAGTTTCATTTAGAAGAGAAAAATTCGTTCCTGCTGGAGGACCTTCGGGGGGAAATGGTGGCAGAGGGGGTTCAGTAATTTTGATGGCTGATAATAATCTTCAAACATTATTAGATTTCAAATTCAAACGTGAAATAATTGCCGAGGATGGATGCAAAGGAGGTCCTAATAAGAGATCAGGTGCTTCAGGTGAGGATACAATCCTTAAAGTTCCCTGCGGTACAGAAATAAGGGATATTAAAACTGGCATCATTTTAGGAGACTTAACTAAAGATAAACAGAGTTTAACTATTGCCATTGGAGGAAGAGGTGGACATGGTAATGCTTACTATTTAAGTAATCAAAATAGAGCTCCAGAATCATTCACTGAAGGAAAAGATGGAGAGATATGGGAGATTCAATTAGAACTAAAGCTTCTTGCAGAGGTTGGTATTATAGGCCTTCCAAATGCTGGGAAAAGTACTTTGATTTCCGTTGTATCATCTGCCCGTCCAAAAATCGCAAATTATCCTTTCACAACTTTAATACCTAACTTAGGTGTCGTAAGAAAAATTGATGGGAATGGTTGCCTTTTTGCGGATATTCCTGGATTAATATCAGGGGCAGCTGATGGAGTAGGTTTAGGGCATGATTTTTTAAGGCACATCCAAAGAACGAAGATACTTGTTCACTTAATTGATGCAATTGCAGAAAATCCCTTATATGATTTTGAGATAATTGAGCAGGAATTAAAAAAATATGGGAAAGGTCTTTTAGATAAAGAGAGGATAATAGTATTGAATAAAATAGAGCTGGTAGATGATGATTATTTGAAAATAATTACAAAAAAGTTAGAAGATTTATCTAAAAAGAAAGTTTTAGTTATTTCTTCATCTTTAAAAAAAGGTTTATCTTCACTACTTTCTGAAGTATGGAAAAGGATCTAATTTGAATTTAAAATTTTTTGAAAAAAAAAACACTTGATTTAATAATGAAAATTAGTCATAAATAAGATACCTCTTTAAACACAATATGAATTTCTATACTTGCTTTGATCAACAAGGAAAAATAATAGCTAGATGTCAAACCATTCAAGATATTGAGGTTTTGAAGAAAATGGGAAGGCCAATTGTAGAAGTCAAGGAAATGAAAAATGAAGAGTCGGTTGTATGTTCACTTACAGGAAGTCCATCCGACTTTAATAGAGATTACTAATATAATTAATAAATAAAAAAAAGGGCTTTTAGAGCCCTTTTTTATTGTGCATTATCTATCAAAAGAAAAATTAATCATCATAAACAAGACATTCTGGTTCATCCGGGTTGGCATCACAGAATAGTTCCAAAGCATTAGGGTCATGTTTATCATCTGGATGATGATCCTTATACTCTTCAAGTTCTTTTAGCTCTTCAGTTAAATGTCTGACCTTTGGAAGATTGCCCTCTGCTTTTGCAGATTCGATTTCCGATTGATCTTTTTGGATGTGTTCGTCAATGGATTTCATTTTAAGCTTTTCGTACTTTAGTAGACATACATAACATAGTTAATTTCTAATGAAATTGCATTATCTATGAACTAAATAAGTGTTCATTACAACATCATTTTTTTTTGAAATTGATTTATTTATTTTTTTAGGTCTCTACTTTCATTATTTCCTTTAGCGATGGTAAAACTGGGATTATTTGATTTGGGTTTAAAGGGAATAAAGCTTTGTAGTAATCTTTTTTCCATTCATTGTCATAGCATGTTCTATATACGTTAGATAATTTAAAGAATTTTAATCTCCATTCAATAATCTTTTCAAAACTTGATAGTTCTTGTTCAGCACATTTGAAAAGTTTGCTATATATCAATTCCCATCTTATAAGCGTTGGAAAAAGGTAAATATCTGCGTAGGTTAACTCTTCTCCAAATATCCAGTCACCTTTATTTTTCTGTAGTAAATTTTCAATTTCATTAATAGCTGCGAAAAGATTTTTACTTGCTTTTTCGTAAGCTGACTGGTTTCGGGCGAAACCACATTTATATACGCCATCATTAATGCTGTTATTAATTAAATCTAAAAATTTTTGATTACATTCTTTAATACTTAATGCCTGATGTTTCGATTCACTTTTTATTAAATTGAGTAGTTTTATAATCTGTGAACTTTCATTAGAAAGAATATTTACTTCATCTTTTACAAAGCTAATTAAAAGAGGTAATGTCGCTCTAAAAATAATCTTTTTGTTAGCTTTTTTGTAAAGGTCTGAAAGTCTCATGCATCCCTTAAACTTTCTATTGAAAATCCATTCGCCATGTTCAACATCTGCCTTTAAAAAAATAACTTTAACTTTTTTAGATAAATCTTTTATTTCGTTTATGAGTAAAGTTCTTTGACACCATGGACAAGAATGACCTACTAATAAATAAATTTGTCCATTCTCATTATTAATATCGAATTCACTATTAATGGTTATACCTTTAGGCCTTTTATAATTACCATGTAAATCTGATGGCGCGAAGCCATTCATTAATTGGGTCCAAAACCAAAACCAGAATTTTCTGGAGGTCTTTATAAGGTATTTATTTTGCATGAAATTTTATTTTTAAAGAAAAAATGACTATTCAAAGAATACTTATCGTTTCAGGCACTCATGGGAATGAAATTAATCCTGTTTGGGCTGTTAAGCAATTTAATAGAAAGGAAAATAATTTAAATAATGTTATTGAGTATGAGTTCATCATAGGTAATCCTGCTGCCTATGAAAAAGGTTGCAGATATATAGATGTAGATTTAAATAGATCTTTTAAAGAAAGTGAGAATTTTGATCAACACAAGAATAGCTTTTATGAAACTAATAGAGCCAACTTTTTAGTAGATGAATTTGGAATTGACGGATCTAAACCCTGTCAAATTGCAATCGATTTGCACACTACTACTGCAAATATGGGAACAAGCATTGTTATGTATGGGAGGAGATCCAAAGATTTTTGTTTAGCTGCATTACTGCAGAACAAATTTGGATTGCCTATTTATTTGCACGAAAAAGATAAAGCCCAAACAGGCTTTCTTGTAGAAGCTTGGCCATGTGGTTTAGTTATTGAAATAGGAGCTGTCGCACAAAATTTTTATGATCAAAAAATTATAAATAGATTCTCTCTAATAATT
>QCMA01000027.1 GCA_003214115.1 Prochlorococcus sp. AG-418-I21 | reverse complement strand
TACTTCCAATAGTTGAGATTCAATTTCTTTTTTGTTATCTAAGTTCTTGAACTCTAATAGAGAAGAATCTTCATTCTGAGACTTCTCCTGCTCACTACCAAAAGAATTAATATCTTTTTTTAAAGCCATGTTAAATGCCTAATAATCTTCTGATTAGGCATTCAACAAATATCTAAATTGACTTAAATTGTTGATTAGCCTTACAGAGCCGAATTATTAATCTAACATCTTGGGGTTAAGATATTACTAATTTCTCAAAAATAAAATTTAATTTAAATAATATATATTTAAAGATTTTTTCGCTCTTGTAACAGCAGTATAAAATAACCTTCTTTCAAAATTATCTCTGCAAAAGATATTTTGATTATCTTTTTGTTCTTTTACAGCATATTGATTTTTTCTATAATTTTGGGACCACAAAATGTTCACTTTTTCAGCTTCACTTCCTTGAGATTTATGAATAGTAATGGCTATTGCTGGTACAACATTTTCTAATTTTGATGGATCAATTAATGCGACAATTTCTTCGTTATTATCATGAAATTTTCTAAAAAGATATTTTCTTTTATTTTTTAAACCTATAAGTACTCCGATATCACCATTTGACAATCCAAGTTCATTATTATTTTTTGTACACATGATCGGAACACCCTCTTTAAGATTTTTAAGGTCATAGGGTTTTTTTTGACCAAAAACAATTTCATTCAAATATTCAACACTCCATATTCCGGAATTTTTTTCGCATAAAATCAAGTGACTTTGTAAATCCAGAAATATCTTATCTACTAATTCTTTTTCATTAAGCAATAAATTATCAATACTCTCATCAAATATATATTTTTTTTTACTTAAATTTGAAGTTGAAATATTTAACTGTTTTAGATGACTTGTAATCGAAGATAATAGGTCTTTTGGAATATCTTTTTCTCTACTCTTTGAAATAGTAATTTCTTTTGAATTATTATCTTTTTCTAATTCTTTTATCTTTTGATTAAGTAAAGAAAAATCATTATTAAATATTAAACTACTAATTAATGCTATATCTCCAATATTTCTATAAGTTTTTTCTAAATTTACTACACATGATTTAATTGAATTATTATCGGAATATTCAAACAAATAATTCCATATAGAACAGTTATTTACTGGAGACAATTGATTTTTATCTCCAACTAAAATAATTTTACAGTCTTTTGCTAGCAAATTTAAAACTGATTCAATCAAATCGATATTAACCATTGACATTTCATCAATTATGAAAATATCAAGCTCTTTTAGTTTAAATTTCAAATTAAGAGATTTATTTTGAGAATTTAAAATCCATCTATGTAACGTTTGAAATTCTATTTGGTCTAGAAATTTGCTAAAGGAAATATTTTTTTTATCATTAAGAGCTTCTTTTAAACGAGCTGTAGCTTTACCAGTTGGAGCAGACAAACCAATATTTAAAAAGTTATCAATTTGAAGGAGTTCTAGTATTAACTTTATTATTAAAGTGGTTTTACCCGTACCTGGTCCTCCTTGAAGGAAAACTAAGTCTGAATATTTAAATATATTTTTAATTTGATCAATTTTATTATCATCTTTATAAGTTATTGAGTTCATTAAATTATCGATATCTATTTTTTCTAGAAATGAATTAATAACTCTTTCTATCTTTTTTGACCATTTTGATAAGGATAATTTTCTATTTACTAATATGAATGGAGAATAAAGGGAACCAATCAAACCTATATTTTTTAGAACATCTATATGTTTATTGGGCCAGCCATCTTCTAATAATTCAAAGATTATTAAACTATTATCAACATCAATAAAAGTTTCACCATTTTTTTCAAATTCTAATAAAATACTTATTACATCTTTTACGAAATTTCCATATTTTTTTTCACTAAATTTGAAAATGCCTAATATTAAATTAAATATATGATCATATTGGAACTTTTCAATATCTATAGTAGTTTTAGTCATTCTAAAAAAGGTTATCTAAATAATTAATTCTTTTTAAAGGTGCTTTGCTAATAAAAATACCTGGAGATATATCATCAGACTTAGATTTTTCAAATAATTCAAAATCTGGCAATCCCTTTAAAAACAAATAAATATATCCTCCTAGATTTTTATGTGGTTGATAATTTTTAAGTCGCCACTTTAATAATCTATGCAATGCTAATAAATAAAGATGAGATTGCAATGGATAATGATGTTTAATCATTTCATTTCTCATGTTTTCATAGTTATAGTTTCTTGGTAAACAATCACTATTATCACTACCAGAAATCAAATTACTTTTCCAATCAATTACCCACCATTTACTATCTTCTAATTTATTTCCTACAGGGAAAACACAATCAATACATCCTGAATGAAAGCCTTTATTCATAATTTGAAGATCATTTATTTTATTAGCATATTCTTCACCAAATTCATATTCCTGATCTAAAAAAAAGCAATTTGATATATCATTAGAATTAATATTTCTACCTTCATAAGATAGGGTTAAATCATATTTTAGTTCCTTAATTAAGTATTCATTTGGAATATCAACTAGTTTCTTATTTTGTAATTCTCTTCCTAAAGATATATTTATGATTCTTAAAATCGCATCTTTTACTTTAAAAACCAAAGAAGTATCGATTTGATGAAAGTTCAATTCCTCAATAATTAAATCAATTAATTCTTGATTATTATCATTTCTAAATTCAAATCTTTCTATTATTTTGTGCAGGCAAGTCCCAGCAATAGTTCCTTTTGGGAATTCACTCAAGGGATTTGGATAAGAAAAATAATTAGGATAATTCTCTGAATTCTTAAAATTAGAATCTTTGATAATTGATATATTATCTTCATAATCCTTATATTGATTAATGGCTGCATCAATATTTTTATCTTTACGTATCCAAGAAGAATAACTTGAATAAGAAATAAATTGATCAGAATTAAATACATTAGATATTTTTTTATTTACGTTATCAATTTTCCAAAGATTATTATTCAATCGGTTGGTTTGGAACATAGAAAAAATTTGTTTAATTTTCTCTTTTTCTATCCTGACTTCAAAAGTAGACTTATAAATATTGATATTTTCCAAATTATTAAGTAAATCATTATTTAAAATATTATTTGTATCCTCTAAATCATTAAAAACAATAAGTTTATATTTGCTCCTAGTTAGTGCTACATAAATTAACCTCTCACTCTCTTTAAATAAATCTTCTTCTTCTATTAATTTAAATTTTTCAACCTTCGAGTAATTATTAGAAATATTAACGTATATATTTCTATCAATATTTGATTTCCAAAGAGGTCCTTTAATTTTATTTAACTTACTTGAAATAATTGAGAGATATGGACATAGGACTATTTCAAATTCGAGGCCCTTACTACTATGAATGGTAGAAAGATTTATTCCATTTTGAAGATTATAATCTTTCGTCAAAAAATCTTCTCCATTAGAAATTCTTAAAATATGATCTAACTGATTTTTATACCAGTTGAAGACTATATTGAGATCAAAATTATTATTTATTAATTCTATTTCAACAATTTCTGAAAGTTGAAATAAATTTGAATTTAAATCTGAATCTTGAATAATCGAGGATGACTTGTAATTTATAATTAGTTCATTAACGATGTTTAAAAAACCTTTTTCTATTAGTTCTTGTGACCAAGTAATGCATTTATTAATTAAAATTTCTAAATTATTACTAATTCCATGATCAAGTAAATCTTCTAATTTTATTTCTATAAACTTTGAAGTAGCAAGCAAATTTATATTTTTCAAAGACCTCGGATTTAATAAACATTCAATAAATAGAAACAGTAGAGAACTTGCTTCTGTATCAAAAATATTTTGTTTATTTTGGATTTTGCATGGGAGGTTAAACTGATTTAACTTTTTTTTAAAATCTAAGCATTGTGAATTATTTAATGTAAGAATCGCAATTTTATTAATATCAATTCCTTTATTATTTAAAATAAAGTTAACTATGTAATTAGTTACAAGATCTTCTATATCAATCTCTTTTTTTGAAAAATCTACAATTTCAAATACATCCTTAAATTTAAATTCAGTATTAATATTTTCATTAATTCTTGAGGTTAGTTTACTATAGTTTAGTTTTGATTGTTTAAGTCCATTCTTATAAAGCTTATTAAAAACATCGATTAACTTTTTTGAGGATCTATAGTTATCTGTAAGACTAAAAACTTCAATTGCATTAGATCTTGCATCTAAGTAAGTTTCAATATCTCCACCTCTAAATTTGTAAATCGCTTGTTTTGGATCACCTACGCAAAGTAAAAAATGATTTTTTGTATTAAAGAACTTTTTTATTAAATTCCACTGAGTAATATCTGTATCTTGGAACTCATCAACTAAAACACATTTAAATCTTTTTTGAATTTTAGCTAGAGTATTACTATTACTAATTTCCGAATCAAGAAATGTATTTTCTACAGTCTTTATAAGATCATTGAAGTTGAAAATAGAAAAACTTTTCTTTAATTCAATTAATTTTATATAAGCTAATTGGGTAAATATTCTTACAAATTCAGTAAAGAAACCTTCTTTTATTTTATAAATTTTATCTTGTAATAAATTAAATTTAGTAAAATCTAATTTTAGATTATGTTTTTTAATTTCTTTAGATATATTTTCAATGTAAAAATATTTAGATAAAAGATCATCCTTAGAAATATCATATATAAAATCAATAACATTTTTAGAATTAAGCCTTTTGTTTATCTCTTCAATCCAACAATTTATTTGATTAAACTTATCATTTCTTGGATTTGCAGCATATATTTGACTTTTCCCACCTCTCTCCTTAATTAATTTTCCCAACTCTATGAGTTGTAAAAACAATTCCTTACCTTTCTTATTCCATTCAAAACAAAACTCGTTCCAATTTAAATATAAAAATTCATTAAAATAATTATTTAAATCAATAATCTTATATTTATTATTTATTTGATATTTACAGATATTTTCTTGATCTATATTTTTTAAAATTTCTACAAAAAATGACTTATTGATCCTACTTCCAAATCTAGAACTTATTTTTTTTTTATTGACTGCTGAAATAATCTCATGATTAAGATTCAGAAAATCATCAATCCACAAATTATCTATTACATCTTTGTACAAATTATCAATATTATTCTCAATATATGGATCTTGAGTTACACCTATTTCAATACTATATTCATCAATAATATTATTACAAAAAGCATGGAAAGTAGTTACTTTTAACTTATAGAATTGATTTATAAAATTATCAATTTCGGAAATTATTTTTTCCTTAGATTTATCTTTATCCTTAAAATTTAGATACCAATCCTTAAGTGTATTATCTATCTTACTTTCATTATGACTTTGCAAATATAATTTTAAATTATAAAATCTTGTGAGTATTTTATCCCTTAATTCAGAACAAGTATTTTTTGTAAAACTTAGCAATAGTATTTCATCTGGTTTAACTTTTTTCTCCAAAACATTTCTTAAAACTATATGAGCCAAAGTAAAACTTTTACCAGTCCCTGCACTTGCTTCTACTAATTTAAACTTATGATCTAATTTAATTTGATTAATATCCATTTCTTTATTAAATTAAACTTTGACCTCATTTTTATAAAGTAAGTAATTCTTAAATTTATTCATTAAATATTTCTCTTCCAAGGAAATCTTTAATTTAATTATTAAAGCTAAACTTATTGTCAAAAATAAATAATAAATAGATAATTTTATTATAAAAACTCCAATGGAAATAAATATTAAAGAATAGTACATAGGATGACGCGTAAATCGATAAATACCTGTAGTAACTAGATTGCTATTGTTTATAGGTCTTGGGAAAGGGGATAAATTTCTACCTAAGTCTTTAATTGAAAATAACATTATTATGAAAGCAATTATTATAATAAAAATACCCAGTAAATTAGAAAAAGGACTTGCTTGAATTATTTGTTTTTGTGGAAGAAATTCCCATCGAAAAAAATGAAGACTAATAATAATGAACTGTAAAAAAACAAGCAATAGATCATAAGGAGCTTTGAAAAAATTTTTTAACTGAAATTTAGACATTTTTTATTTCCTTAATGCTTTAATTAGAGGACCATATAATCTGTATGATAATTGATCAAAATTATTATTTCCAAGAAAGAAATCTGGTTCTTTTTCATAACCAAAACACATTTTCATCTCGATATTATCTCTTTCTCCTTTAGAAAAATTTTTATTACCAATCCATTTATCTGTAAAAGCTTTTTTTTCATTTTTTGATTTTATTTTTGCTTCTACATATTTATAAGCACTTTCTGGAGGAAGAGGTAAACATTTTTCAGAACAATTTTTAAAAATATTTATATAGTCCTCCAAAATTAGATTTGATTCAGTTGTTCCGGGTGTTTTAATAATTTGCGATTTATAATTATTTTCTGTTCTAAAAATTACTTTAGTCCTTTTTATATTCCTCTTTAAAGAAGAAATAAATAGTAATTTTATCCAAGCCTCAGTCAAACGACTTAAACTCAACTTCGCATTAATTAATTCAATTACGGTGTCGTCAGCGATTAAATATTCTTCTTTATTCGCATTTAACTTAACATAGATTTTATTCATCTTATTATGTTGACTCAAACTTGCAGATAGACTGCTTAATAAGTCTTTGATTTCTTTTTCTTTTGTAAAAATACTATTTTTGGGCATAATAATACCATTTTCAGCCAATTGATCATTAATATTTAATTCATTTAAATCATCAATAATATTATGATTATCAATCTCTACTTGCTGGATTATTTTTGTAATTAGTTGAGACTTTTGCAGATTGCTTACATACTCCTCGTCTGGATGATGAATGAATATTTCCTTGGGGGAAATATTGTTTTTATTAAGCCAATATTTTTGTGGACTTTTGAACCAATAAATCAATTCTGATAATTTGTAATTTTTAATATCAGATTTTTTTTCGTTCCAATTTATATCTTCTATTAAAGAATAATTACTTTTTATAATCTTAGATTTATCAATATCAATTTTTTCATTTTTATTTAAATCAGAATCTTTAATTATTAGTTCTCTTTGGCTTTGGTTTAAGAAACTATCAAAAAAAGAAATTAACTCTTTTATAGGAAAAGAAACATCTAATTTTTTATTGTCTTTATCATTTTTTACCCAAGTAACTATAAATTTATCTCTGCAGGCAATTAACAACTCCAGAAATGCATATTTCTCTCTTTCAAAAAAAGACGGATCACCCAAATGATATTTGTTTTTTAATAAGTTAATGTTTTCACTCTTTGGTAATTTTGGATAATTAACACTATTCATGTCTATTAGGAAGATAACCTTATGTGGAATATGCCTTGAATTCTCAATATCACTTACTAGGATCTTGTTAACTCGTGATTTACTTTGATATTTAACTTTATTCATGCAAGAAATTAATATTTCTCTAAAAACTTTTAACAAGATAAGATCATCAGGTATTAAAGGTATTGCGTGATTATCAAGAATTCTATTTATTTCACTTATTTCTAAATTGAAATTTGTATTAAAATCAGCAATACTTTTTAATATAAACTTTATCTTTTCAACCCAATTCGAGTAAGAAAAAGTTCCCCTTATCAAACTAATATATTTTTTTAAATGAATTAATATTTTAACCCATTTATTCAAATCCAAACTTATATTTTCATAGCTAAATGGTTTTAAATTAAAAGTATTTAAATTTACTTTTTTGTCATAAATTAAACCTAAAGTAATTCTATTTATACACCAATCTAGAGTATTTTTCTGATCGCCTAATCTTTCTTTTTCATCTAATCCCCAATGAAACCCTGCTTGGGTAAGTAAGAAAATAATTTCATCCTTCTCAGTAATATTAAAATCAAAAATGTTCTGAGTTACTTTTTTCGAAAGAATATAATCTATTTTTTCAAGTGTAATTTTGTCACTTGCAATTTCAGTGATGTCAATTAGAAATTCATAAATTCCTGAAGATTCATGATTATCCTCATCAATAAAAAAATAAGGTATCTTTTCACCATTAATTAACTCATTATTAAAGATGTACCTTAGATAAGGTTTAATCAAATTAGTTTGTGGAGATAAAACAGCAATATCACTATATTTAATATTCTCGCAAGAATTTATTATTTCTATAATTTTATTTCTTAAATATTCAAATTGACTATTCTGATTAAAATGCTCACAAAGTAATATTGAATCATCCCTTTCACTTACAATAAAATCAACGCTATTATTATCAATTAGTCTTTTTTGTATTTGATTAAGAAGAGGAATATCTTTCTTATTATGAAAATTAGTTGTTGGATCGAGATAAATAAGATTATTTTTTAAATTTATACCTTCTTTATAAATATTTTCATCTATTAATTTCTGAAAGTTTGCTCCAAATTTACCAAATATTTTCTCTATGTTTGTATTATTTAAATTCAATTTACTTTCATTATCATCAAATTCCAACTCACCTTCAAGACAATTTATTCTATTCCATAAATCTTCTCCAGGAGATAATAAATACAAATTTACCTTAATAAATTTTGAAAGTTCTGAATAAAAATTAATATGTAGTTTAGATAAGTTATTATCTGAAAAAATATAAATTTGATTTGGTACTTGAAATTGAACTTTTTTAATTTTTCTTAAATTCTTTATTACTTCAATCATGTATAAACATGATGGCTTTTCAGATATCTTTTCCTCTAATAATTTATATAAAATAGGTTGCCAAAATTGATCTGAGTTTAAATTCTTAAATAGATTAGATGAATTAATTTCATATCTATTCCATTGAGCAATCATTTCAGGTCTAAAAATCAGATAATCAATAAAATTATTCGTGATCTTTTTTGTCAAATTATATATGTCTCCATCAATTGTCTTTTTATTATCCAAATATTTATTAATCCAATTTCTAAGCGGAAATGATTCTTTAAAGCTATTTAATTCTTCCAAGGAATCAATAATGCCCCATTTAATTGCCTCAAAATTCCATGCGCTCATATCAATTGCAGGGAAAAAATTTGTCAGTAAAGATTCGGTATACGTTGATATTGTCTTTAATTCATAAAGAGCACTTATTTTGTTTTTTATAGTTATTTGTTCATGTAACCAATTCCCCAAAAAGTAATTGGGTACTACTATTTCTAATTTCTCATTTATAGGCGGAGGAAATATTTTTAATTCCTCTGCTAATAGCTCACTAATTACTTCAATTTTATTTGACTTATAAAGATTGAGCAATTTACTAGATGGTTATATTACTCAACTTTAAATGGATCAATTATTTCTGCATTAGGACATTTGAATTCCCCCACAGCAACAAACTCTAAACGAAGCTTTAAGAAAGTTATAAATTTTTTATCAGTCGATAAGACAACTGCTGGGGTAGATGGAATTTTTGCTTTTAGATCAGCAAATTGGGTGGTTTGTAAAAATGACGGATTTTTTAAGAGCCAAAAATCTATTTCTTTATTATTTTCTTTATAGTTCCTCATCCTCTCTTTCAAAATTTCCTCAAGTGGTTCTTCAACTGTTAGAAACTTTTCACTTGCCGCAACGAAAAAGTATGTTGTCATTTTGAAATTAAATTTGATGTGATAAGGGACTTCATTTCACGTACAGACTTTTCTAATCCTATCGCTAAAGCCCTTGCAACAATACTATGACCTATGTTCAACTCGTTCATATTGTTAATTGATGCAATTTTTTTAACATTATTGTAGTTAAGGCCATGACCAGCATTAACAACTAATCCAAGGTCATTTGCTAAATATGTAGATTCTATAATCCTTTGGAACTCTTTTAATTGTTTAGATCCCGATAGTTCAGCATATTTCCCAGTATGTAATTCTATAAAATCAAACCCTATTTCTTTGGAATAATTTATCTGCTCACTAAGAGGATCAATAAATGCACTTACTTCTATATTTGAATCCTTTAAATTCCCAACAAAATTCTTAAGATATTGCACATTACTTTTTAAATCCAACCCGCCTTCAGTAGTAACTTCCTCTCTTTTCTCAGGTACAAGAGTTACATAATCAGGAAGAGTTTTTTTGGCAATTTCTAACATTTCTTCTGTAGCAGCCATCTCTAAATTGAGTTTTGTTTTGATAGTCTCTTTCAGAAGAAATACGTCTCTATCTTGTATATGTCTTCTGTCTTCTCTTAGATGCACTGTTATGGAGTCTGCCCCTCCTAATTCAGCTAAAAAAGCAAATTGCACTGGATCAGGCTCAACAGTTTTCCTTGCTTGCCTTACATTTGCAATATGATCAATGTTTACACCTAAAGTAGCCATAATTTAAAAATCTTAATTTCTAGACAATCTAGTAACCGCCCAATAATAGCTAATAAAAAAAGGCAAACACTTAAATTATTAATATATAGGAATTTAGTTTGAATAAGAAATCAGAAGATATTTGGCATAAAATCAACCCTGTATTGGGATTTATTGCAATGATCTTTACCCAGGACATTGCTTTGAGGTTCTTTTTTAAAAAAAAGAAAATATTAAATAATGGTTTTTCGATTCCCGTAAATTCCTCAATAATTTTGGCTCCAACTCATAGATCAAGATGGGACGGATTAATACTCACTATGGCAATGGGTAGAAGGGTAACAAAAAAGGATTGTAGATTTATGGTTACTAAATCCGAAATGCGAGGAATACAAGGTTGGTTTTTAAAAAGACTTGGATGTTTTTCAATAAATCAATTATCCCCATCTCTCTCAGCTTTAAGATATGCTGTTGATCTTATAGAAAAAGGGGAACAACTAGTTGTTTTCCCGGAAGGAAAGATTAATAAATATGGAAAAAAATTAGTTCTCAAAGAAGGACTATTTAGATTAGCTAAATTAGCTACAAAAAAAACAAACTCCATTATTGTCATTCCAATTGGAATTGCATATAGCAGGGTATCTCCAAACTTTTGGGACGAATTTTGTTTATCCTTTGGAAAACCAATAGCTATTAATGATTACTTAAACTTTACTATCAAGGAATTTAATATATTGCTAAATGAAAAAATGATCCAAGAGGAAGAAAAAGCATTAAAAAGTGTAGGAAGATGAATCTGTAATAAGTTACTATGAATTTTAATAATTGTATAAGAAAATGAAATTCTTAAAATTAATCTCAATTTTATTTATATTTTTTGGAAATATTCCTTACAAAAATGAAGTTCATGCAGAAATCAAAAATCCACAGGACTACAAAGTACTTTCAAATGATAGTAAAAAGCTTTCTATTCTAAACATAGAATATTTCTTAGAAGAAGGAGATAAATATATAAAAAACGGGGATTTCGAAAAAGCTAAGGATTCTTACCTAGACGCTAGAAAATTAGCAAAGCAACTTGCATCTTTTTATTCTGATCTAAATTCATCCTTCAAAGGAATAGATGCGAGAATACCAAATGAAATGCAAAGAAAAGGTAAGCAAACATTACAAATTTTGGCAGAATCAAATAAGAGATTAGCCCTTATGTATATAAAAAATGAAAAGCCTGAGGTAGCAGTGCCCTTACTTGTTGAAACAATTAGAATAATGTCACCTAATAGCCCAGAAGGTAAAGATGCTTATGAAAGATTGATTCAACTAGGATTTGTTGAGACAAAATACAAAGGTTAATTAAAATTTATTATGATTACAAAAGAAAAAGTTATTAATTTAATCACTAAAAAAATTCAAAGTTCCCAAGTTTTTGTTGAAAACCTTAAGGGAAATGATCATTTACAAGTAACTGTAATTTCATCTGAATTTAATGGATTATCATTAGTTAAACAACATCAGCTAGTCTATTCTGCTTTGAAAGAAGAATTAGCTTCAGAGGCTATCCATGCACTCGCATTAAAAACAGAAACCCCAAATTGAATTATGGACAACCTTACAAAAAATAAAATACAAGAACTGATTGATTCAAATCCAATTATGGTTTTCATGAAAGGAACTAAATTAATGCCACAATGCGGTTTTTCCAACAATGTAGTTCAAATACTAAATTCCCTAGGAGTAGAATTTGGTACTTTTGATGTTTTAAGTGATTTTGCTATAAGAGAAGGTATCAAAGAATATTCAGAATGGCCAACAATTCCCCAAGTTTACCTAAAAGGAGAATTTCTTGGTGGATCAGACATTCTTATCGAGATGTACAACTCAGGCTCTTTAAAAGAAAAAATAGAAATTGAATTAGCGTCCTAAAACAATTAGTAAGTATAAATACTGAATTGGTTAATAAAAATTAATATTTTAAATTCTTTTTTTATCAAAAAAACCTTTATTTCCATCTCCTTCTGGATTAATAAAACTTGATGGATCTAAAATCCATCTTTCGATTAATCTTTCTAATTTCTCTTGATCCTTTTGCTCTAAACTACTGCAATTCCTTAAGGCTTGGAGATAACCATCACTATATAATTTAAGATCAGATGGCGTATGAAAACGTGTGACTAAGTCCTGGCAACTATCGCAAATTGATTGAAAATGACGAATTGCTTTGGGATTTTCAAATGATGTCATAATTCGATAGATCCTGATTTTTTTTTTGCATTTGTTATACCTTATTAAGGATGATTAAAAATTGCCTGGCCAAACAGTAATTAAGAATGCAATCAACTGAGCAAATCTTAGCTTCAACTCCTGGCAGTTCACAATTGCCTGCGAACTCTCAAACTCCCTCAAGAGTTCTTGTTGTTGAACCTCACCCCACACTTAGAACGGTCCTCGTACAAAGGCTTCGCCAAGATGGCCATTTAGCTGCTGCAGTTGGTTCAGCTGCTGAAGCAGTTGACTTATGCAGAGAACAATCACCTGACCTATTAGTTAGCGCAGAAATCCTCGATCAAAACACTGCAATGAGACTAGCGCAACAATTGGGATGTTCTGTCATAGTTTTAACTGCAAGATCAGGTGTTGAAGCATTAGTTAATTTATTAGATGAAGGGGCAGATGATGTTCTTAGAAAACCTTTTGGACTTGAAGAGCTTGCAGCAAGATGTAGAACTCTCTTAAAAAGGGGAAGGATAGGATTACAAGAAAAAGTTGAAGTTGGCCCTTTAGAGGTTCATCTTCTCTTAAGACAAGTCACTCTCAGCGAGAAGCCCGTAGAATTAAGTCCTAGAGAGTTTGCACTCCTTTGCGCTCTCTTAATGCCACCAGGCATGGTTAGAAGTAGGCAAGAGCTTCTTAGGATGGCCTGGCCGCCTTTCAGTGGTGGTCCTAGGTCTGTAGATACTCAAGTATTGACTTTGCGGAGAAAATTAGAACAGGCTGGATTGGGAGAAGGTGGGGGAATAACCACTGTTAGACAACAAGGTTATAGATTCAGTATTGATAATATTTAATTTAGAAAAGCAAAAAGTTCACCGATAATCATTAAAACTGATAGTAATGTCAGTAATTTATATGTCCATAGGGGTGATATGTAAGATATTTCATTAATATCGATCCCGGTATTACTTGAAACAATTAATAAAAATTTTTCAAATTCTTCCACTCTTTGTGGGACAAGAATATTTTCACCTTGAAAAGTATTAAAG
Organism: Prochlorococcus sp. AG-418-I21; assembly: GCA_003214115.1. Classification (GTDB taxonomy): domain Bacteria; phylum Cyanobacteriota; class Cyanobacteriia; order PCC-6307; family Cyanobiaceae; genus Prochlorococcus_A. Next base: position 1,743 of record QCMA01000027.1, on the reverse strand, counting down.
TAATAAACTTTACTACCCTGACTGGTTGGCAAAGATTTGATTAATTTAATATCTTTCCAAGAAATCTCCCAATTTTTTTTCCCTAAGAATTTAGAAATAAAGCTAGTTTTATATGAAATTTTATTACTGCAAGTTTCTACATAATCACTAGTGATATTGATTATCAAATAAAGTCCTAGGGCAAAAATTATAATAGATGGAATTTTTAATTTTTCGATTGAAATAAATGGTAAAGGAATTGTAAGCGCTAAATAAAGAGTAATCAACGAACTTTTCACAAAAAAAAGAGTTTTAAATTTTTCTATCATTTCAGAAGGATCCTTTTAATCAGGCAATTTAAAACTGTTTATGTTTAACTTTGCTCCTATTTTGTGAGCGCATGCGTACCCACTAAAAGCAACTGCATTTAGGCCTTGGCCAGGGAAGCATGAATCCCCTACACAATAAAGGTTTTGAATTTTTGTAGTGTTGAAAGGCATTGGCAAAAGTCCAAGCAACTTTTTATTAGGAATTGGCCCATAACTACCTTCATATCTTCCAAGAAACTTTTTATGAGTTTTGGGAGTACCAATTTCTTTGTGATCAATATTTTGTTCAAGATTAGGAAGAATAGATGATATTTTTTCAACAAGGAAAGAAAAATATTTTTCTTTCTTTTGCAAATATTCTTTCCTTGATAGGCCTTCCCATTCACTCATCGATGAAGGAGTAAATGCATGGACGATATGTTTACCTTCTGGAGCCAAAGACGAGTCAAGCAAAGTAGGTATAGAAACAAAAATAACTCCCTTTTCGCTTTCTAATTCATCCCAATTTTCAACGATTATATGATGACAATTAAAATTATCTGATATTAGATTTTTTTCTACTCCAAGGTGAATCGAAACAAAAGAAGGTGAGGGTTTATAAGTTTCTGACCACTTATATTCACTTTGTGGCACGTTGTTGCTAGAAATTAATCCTTTAGTATTATCTTTTAATCCAAATGTATCCCATCTAGTGGAGTTGGATACAATAATATTCGAGTATATCTCTTCCCCATTTGAGAGCTTAACTCCTACCGCTTTCTCATCCTTTAAGAGGATTTCAGTCACATTAGCTTTATATCTAACTTTTCCTCCTAATTTTTCAATACCAGAAACAAACTTCTCTGCTATTGTTCCAACTCCCCCCTTTGGATAATTTATCCCCCCAGCATGCCTATCTGTAAATACCATTCCCGCATTAATCATAGGGGTTTTTAGAGCTGGCATTACAGACCAACAAAAACATTCGATATCGATAAATTTTAAAAGTTCAGGATCTTTTATAAACTTTCTTGCAACATCTCCCGCATTTGCTGGTAACCATCTAGCTAAACCTAGACAGGATAGTGGAGATTTAAAGAAAACTTTAAAAAGATAACTTGGATCCTCTATTGATAAAAGAGGCATTGAATCTAAACATTTAAATACACTTGCACAAGTATCATAGAATTTCTTTATACCTTTTTTTTCTTTGGGGAAACTAGCTGATAATTTGTGTATAAATTGCTCATAATTTTTATCTACTGAAATATTAAAGTTATGTGGTAAGTGATATTCCAGTTGAACAGGATCCGGAATAGTTTCGCATTTTTCATTCACATCTTTCAAAGCACGAGTTAACAAATTGGTATAACCTTTTTCTCCAAATCCAAAAATCATTGAAGCCCCTACATCAAAGGTATAGCCTTTTCTCTTAAAAGAGCCTCCACTCCCGCCT
>QCMA01000026.1 GCA_003214115.1 Prochlorococcus sp. AG-418-I21 | reverse complement strand
TTGATAAGGAAACAGTGAAGCTGTATGTCCATCGTCTCCAAGTCCTAATAAAGTTAAATCAAAGGAGGGGGGGTTTGATCCGCATATTTCAAATAATTTAGAAATAAATTGATTTTTTGTAGTTTCATCATCAGCGTTTAAATCATTGAAAATTTCATAAAAATAAGCTTCAGATCCAAAATTAGTTAACAAAGAATTTTTCAACATTAACGAGTTACTTAATTCTGAATTTGGATTAACACATCTTTCATCTCCTAAAAAAACATCCACAAAATCCCATTTAAGATTGCTTTTAGAAAGCAGTTGATACACAGACTTAGGCGTTGAACCACCACTTACACAAAATTTGAACCTGTCTTTGTTTTTTAAAGTATGAATAATGTGACTTTCAATAAACTTAAAAACAGCTATTGATAGTTCTAACTTGTCTTTGTATATATTTACGGTGTATCCATTTTTGACCTTTTCAATCATTTCATCCATTCAGTATGAAAACTGCCTTCCTTATCAATTCTTTCATATGTATGAGAGCCAAAACAGTCTCTCATTGCCTGAACAAGATTCTGAGGAAGTCTATTGGTTCTATAACTATTCAAATAATCTAAAGTACTTGATAGGCATGGTACTGGTATACCTGCTTTTGTGGATAAAGAAACTACCTTAGCTAAGTTATCTAATCTTGTCGCGATTTCATTATTGAACCAATCATCAAAAATTAAGTTTTTTAGATTAGGGTCTTTGTTATAAGCATCTTGAATTTTACTTAATAATTTTGATCTAATTATGCAACCACCTTTCCATATTTGAGCAATTGAGGGCATATTCAAATCATAGTTATATACTGCAGATGCTTCTCTTAAAATATCCATACCTTGGGCATAGCTAGCAATTGTGGCAAGGACTACAGCATCAAATAAAGGTTTCATTCCATCAGATATATTTCCTAAATCAAAATCCTCTATCTCTTTAGATGGAATAGCTTTTTCAATCTCACTACGTTGCTCTTTTAAGGAACTCATTACTCTTGCATTTAAAGATGCATAAATAGTTGGGACTGATACACCCAGTTCCAAAGCACTTACAACAGTCCATAACCCAGTACCTTTCTGGCCAGCTTTATCTAATATTTTTTCGACGACATCATCTCCAGTTATCTCATCTTTTGTATTTAGACAAATCTCTGTAATCTCAACAAGATAGGAAGCTAATTCATCAGTCTTGTTCCAAATACCAAATACCTCCGACATCTGCTGTCCATTCATACCTTTGACTCTCTTCATAAGGTCATAAGCTTCTGCCAGTATTTGTTCAATTCCATATTCAATTCCGTTATGAACAGTCTTTACAAAATGACCTGAGCCTCCTGGTCCAACATATGCAACACATGGTCCGTCTTCAACTTTTGCAGCCATTTTTGTTAATAAACTTTCTATTGCATCATATGAAGCCTTAGTACCGCCTGGCATCATACTTGGCCCTTCTAGAGCTCCTTTGGCACCACCTGAGACTCCCATTCCAATGTATCCAAAACTTTTACTTTCAAGAGTATTTACCCTTCTTTCTGTATCTTTAAATTGAGAATTACCTCCATCAATTAGTAAATCTCCCTCCTCGAGATATCCAGAAATATTGTCTATTACAGCATCAGTTGCAGGTCCAGCTTTTACCATCATTAGAATTCTTCTAGGTCTCTCTAGCTTATTAACAAATTCTTGAAGAGTTTGAGCTCCCTCTATATTCTTCCCTAAGCCACGACCTTGCAAAAATTCTTCAGTTTTTGAGTAAGTCCTATTAAAAACTACACTAGAAAATCCATTCCTCTCTGCGTTAAGAACTAAATTTTCGCCCATAACACCAAGACCTATTAAACCAAAATGTGCCTTGGACATAAAAAATTAAAAAACTCAATAAATATAGTGTGCCTGCAACTCAACAAAATTGCTCAAAAAAAATACTTATGTCAGCGAAAAATGATCGAAAAGATTTAAATAACAGTTCCGTTTGCAATAGTTGCATTTTTGACTACTACAACAATTCCATTTCTGATATAAAAGCCTAATTCTGGCTTATCTGCTTCTTCTACTCGATCTTTATTAATGATCACGACATTATCACCAATTCTTGTATTCTTATCAAGAATTGCTCTTTTTACGGTAGTTCCTTCCCCTACTCCAAGAGGTGTTCCTCCTCCTTTTCTTAATTCAATCCTCTCTTCAGGTGATTCAAAGAAATCGGCACCCATAACAAGAGTGTCCTCAAGAACCGAATCACTTTCAATCCTGCTTCTTACACCTAAAACACAATGCAAAATACTACATGACTTCAAGATTGTACCTTCACAAACTATTGAATCAGTAATTTGAGCATCTACAAGTTTAGAAGGGGGTAGAAATCTTGGTCTTGTATAAATTGGAAATTTTTCATCATAAAAACTAAATGGAGGTTTTGGTTGTTCAGTCAAGGCAAGGTTTGACTCAAAGAATGCCCCAATGGTACCGATATCTTCCCAGTAATCATCGAATACATAACTTTTAAGAATGTCGCCCCTATTGAGGGCTTCAGGAATTATATCCTTACCAAAATCCGTATAACTAGGAAATTTATTTAAAAGATCGAAAAGAGTATTTCTGCTAAAAACGTAAATACCCATAGAGGCTAGATAGGGTTTTTCTGTAGCTGACTCTTTACTTAATCCAAATTTTGAAGTATCTACTGCCATTGCCTTCAACTTCTCTCCAGTGGGCTTTTCACTGAATTCTTTTATATTTCCTACATCATCTGTTCTCATGAGGCCAAAACCTTCTGCTTGAGCTTCATCTACAGGCAAAGCTGCAACAGTTAAATCAGCACCATTATCTCTATGATGTTGAACAAACAAACTATAGTCCATTCTGTACAGTTGATCCCCTGACAATATTAAATATTCATCAACATCCCACTCTTGAAATAACCATTGGTATTTTCTTACAGCATCAGCAGTCCCTTCAAACCATTTGGGACTATCAGGAGTCTGTTGTGCCGCTAAAACCTCCACAAATCCTTGGCCGAAAGGGCCATTCAAATTATATGTTCTTCCTATATGTCTATTTAGAGATGCACTATTGAACTGGGTCAATACATACATTTTTTCAATGCCAGAATTTATACAATTACTAATTGGGATATCTATTAAACGATACTTACCTGCCAAAGGCACAGCAGGTTTAGCCCTCATTTTTGTTAAAGGGTAAAGTCTAGAACCTTTTCCTCCTCCGAGGATTATGGCCAACACACGCTTCATTAAATCTAATGGAGGTAGATATACAACTACTTAAAGTAACTGATTATGGGCATATTTAGAAATACTAATGGTCAGTTTACGAAGGTATTTCGATAAATCACTAGAAAAACTTAATATAAATTGAGAAAAATTAATTATTTTTGTCCTCCTCTACTAAAGAAAACAATTTTTCAACGATTTTCAATGAAACCTGTCTTTCTTCTCTTGATTGAGGACTTCTCAACTTGGTAACAGGCGTGTGAAGTATTTTATTGATAATTCCTTTAGTAAGCGCCTCCACAACTTTTCTTTCTCGAGCCGAAAAGTCTGGTCCCATCCTACTAAGTGCTTTTTGTAATTCCTCTTTTCTAATTAACTCCAAATCTGATCTAAGTTTATTAATAACTGGAACCGCCTCTAAACTCGCCCACCATTCTAGAAAAATGATCCTTTCTTCTTCTACTAAAGCTTCCGCTTCCTTTGCTATTTTCTGTCTAAATTCTTGATTTCTTGAAACGACCTCTTGTAAGTCATCAACATCATATGATTTTACAAATTCATGTTGTTTGACATCATTAGATATATTTCTGGGTACACCAATATCAATAAATTTAAGTCTATTACTCAAATTTAATTTTTCAATTTTTGCGAGATCAATAATTGGCTCTTCAGAAGCAGTACTGGTAAAAACAATGGAAGATAGTGATATGTTTTCTTCTAATTCGTTTAACCCTTTACAAACAATCTCTAAATCAGGGAAGTCTTGAGCAAGATTTAATGCTCTACCAATATTTCTATTTAAAAGGATAAGTTTATGACATCCTTTTGATTTTAAATGAGTTATTAAAAGCCTACTCATTCGTCCGGCGCCAACAACAAGAACTTTCTCTGATTCCAAACTTACAAGAGTATCAAAACCCTTTTCTTGGCCAATTTTTAATTGGGCAAGTTCTACCGCTGCTGAACTAATTGATACGGCTCCAGTTCCTAAATTTGTTTCAGATCTTACTTTTTTACCTGTACTAACTGATTGAGTTAATAATCTATTAAGAATTGGTCCAGTAGATTGATTCTCTTGACCTAATCTCATCATTTTTTTTACCTGCGAAAGGATTTGTCCTTCCCCTAAAACGAGGCTATCGAGTCCTGCAGAGACTTTCATCAAATGCAAGACTGCTTCTTCCTGTCTAAAGCAAAAAAGATGTGGATTTAAATCTTCAAAAATAATTCCAGAATATTCTGATATAAATTCTTTTATAGATGAAATTCCAGTATTTTTATCCTTTACTAGTGCATATATTTCCAACCTATTACAAGTACTTAAGATTGACACCTCTAATACATCAGAGAAAGTTTTTAATGCTTTCAATGATTCTGTTATGGATTGGTCAGGAATACTTAACTTCTCACGCACTTCAACAGGTGCCGTGCGATGACTCAGTCCGACGACAACAATATGCATAATATAAACAATGAATTTTTAAAGGCTGATACTCTTAGCACCATCTTTTATATGGACAGTATTTGTGAATCTTGCAGTACTATCTAATGTACTAATAACTAGACTGCTTGTTCTAACACAATCCCTTTCAAATTTAACTCCGTCAAATAGTAATCCATCAGTGATTCCACTTCCTGCGAAAACAACATTTTCCCCAGATGCCAATTCATTAGCTTCATAGATTTTATCTATATCGGTTATGCCCATTTCATTAAGACGTTTTATATTTCCTTCTTTTGTGTAATCAGCCCATTCAGAAGTTTGAGCGATTGCTGGATCATAAACTAATTGTCCTTGAAAGTGTCCGCCTAGAGCTCTCATTGCAGCAGCTGAAATAACACCTTCAGGAGCTGCACCTATACCCATCAAGCAATGTGTTCCAGTTCCTGCAAAACCACATGCAATCGCAGCTTGAACATCACCATCAGAAATCGGTTGTACTTTTGCACCACATCCTCGAATCTCTTTAATTAAATCTTTATGCCTAGTTCTATCCATTACAACAACAGTAAGCTCATCAATAGAAAGACCCAAGCAATCACTAAGTATCTTCAAGTTTTCAGTAGCTGAATTTCTAATATCTACTTTACCTTTGGCCGCAGGAGGCGCTGCTAATTTGTTCATGTAAAAATCAGGAGCATTGAAAAGGCCACCCGTATCAGAAGCAGCTAAAACCGCCATTGAACCTCTTTGATTATTCGCACAAAGATTAGTTCCTTCACAAGGATCTACTGCAAAGTCGACCCCTGGGCCACTTCCACTACCAACCTCTTCACCTATATAAAGCATAGGGGCTTCATCTCTTTCACCTTCTCCAATAACGATTTTTCCTTTCATTTCAATTTTGCCCATTCGCAATCTCATTGCTTCTACAGCTGCAGCATCTGCTTCATCTTTTTGACCAAGTCCTGTTAGTTTTGCTGAGGCAATAGCAGCTTGCTCGACAACTTCGAGAATTTCTTGAATTAAAGTTTGATTCACAATTAAATTTTGAGGATTTTCTAAAAGGTTTTGAGTATGATCTCATAAAAAATGACATTTTTTATGAGAATTATTATGCTAGTAAGCTTTTTTTAACTCTTTACAGCTGTTACTTTATCAGGCCGTGACTTGAAATTAGGAATAAACAACTAAATATAGTATCTTTATTAAATATTTTAAAAATTAAATGACTGAGTCAAAACAAGCAAATTTAACCGGTGCTAATAGACCAATTCAAATAATTCCTTCAGTTTTACCAGCAGATTGGGCAAATATGGGGGCATGTGTGAAAGAGCTCGAGGAAGCTGGGGTAGATAGAATTCAATTTGATGTAATGGATGGGAATTTCGTACCAAATCTTACATTTGGTCCTGAAATGATTGCTGCATGTAGGAAATATTGCAGTGTGCCTTTTGAAACTCAATTAATGGTTAGCCAATACAACTGTGAAACAATGCTTGAATCTTATGTAAAAGCTACAAAAGGGGCAAATGGTGAACCAGGAGTAGTAATAGCTCATGCTGAAGCAAATATTCATTTGCATAGGATTTTAGGAAGAATAAGAGATTTAGGAGGATCTCCTTCTGTTGCATTAAACCCTCATACTCCTTTTGAAATGATTAAAAACATTATGGATATGGTTGATCATGTTTTAGTTATGACAGTTAATCCAGGCTTTGGAGGCCAAGCTTATATACCAACAATGCTTAATAAAATAAGAGAAATAAGAAATTTTATAATCGAAAAAAACTTAAATGTAGACATTGAAGTTGATGGGGGGATAAAAGCAAATTGGACTATTTCACAGTGTGCTGATGCAGGTGCGAATTGTTTTATTGCAGGTAGTGGAATGTTTGCTTACCCAACATTAAAAGAGGGATGTGATGACTTGAGAAAAGTTGCACGCGAAGCACAAAATGGGAATGTTCTTTCAGAACCTTAATAAATAATCTGGATGATTTTTAAATCATCCAAAGATCCAGCCATAACTATGCAACCCAATTCCTAGAAAATTAACCCCTAAATAACATACTAAAACAACTAAAAAGCCTGTAGAGGCTAATATTGCTGGTTTACGTCCTTGCCAACCCTTGCTTATTCTCATATGGAGATAAGCGGCATAAAACAACCATGAGATAAATGCCCATGTTTCTTTTGGATCCCAACTCCACCATGTGCCCCAGGCCTCATTTGCCCAAACTGCACCTGAAATTAAACCGAGAGTCAAAAGAACAAAACCGATTAAAATGGAACGATAACTTAATGTATCTAATTCTTCAGAATGAGAAAATTCAACAGGTTCAACTAAATCATTTACAGGATAGCTATTTGAAAGTTTAAATCCTCCTATACCTGTAGAACTACTTCTGATTTGAAGCGGCTTATTTTTATTAATAAACAAAACGGACATTGAAAGTAAAGAACCTATTATTAATGCTGCATAACTAAGCATTACGACGCTAACATGCATTACTAACCAACTAGACCTTAAAGCTGGAACTAAGTTGGATGATAATTTCAAATCCTCAGGTAAAACAAAACAAGCAAAAGCCACAGTCAGTAACTCAATAGGAATCGCAATTGAGGGAATTATTGGAGCTTGGTATTCTCTTTCAACTAATAGTTGACCTAATGTGATACCCCAAGTAAGGAAATAAAGAGATTCATACAAATTGCTAATAGGAAAGTGCCCAGAAATTGACCACCTAAAAAGTAATTGTAATGTTATTAATAAGTTCACTAAAATCGTAATAAGTCTTACAGCAGAAGAAGACTTTTTTTTAAAAACTGCACCCAAAGATATTGGTAAGTTAATTAATAAAAAATAAAAAACTAAAAGACCTAAAACAGAAACCGGTTCATATATTAAATTTTTAAAAAAATTATCTAGTATCATTTCTAGTAATTTCTCAAGTTTTAATATTCAATGACAATCAAATAATAATTAAATTCATTCTTATATGAGTAAATCTTTAATAATAAAGTTTTAATTTATTTTTAAAAAAGCATTTCAAAGTTTGAAATTATCTCCTAGGTAATACTTTTTGACTATTGGATTATGAGCTAATTCACTTGATGATCCGTTAGCTAAAATTTTACCCTCACTTAATACATATGATTTATTTGTAATTAAAAGGGTCTCCCTTACATTATGGTCTGTAATAAGAATCCCTACCCCGTCACTACTTAATTTAAGAATTAGTTTCTTTAAATCATTAACAGCTAGAGGATCGATCCCAGCAAACGGTTCATCTAATAACAAATATTTAGGTCCTTTTCTGCCTACAGTAAGAGCCCTAGCTATTTCACACCTCCTCCTCTCTCCCCCTGAAAGTTGATAACCATAATTATCTACAAAATTATTCAAATTAAATTCATTAATTAATTGTTCTCTTCTATTTCTAATTGCCGCTCTACTATAAGATGAATTCTGCAAAGCCAAATCTATATTATCCTTAACAGTGAGATCTCTAAATATACTCGCTTCCTGAGTTAAGTAACCTAACCCAAGTCTTGATCTAATTGGTAGAGAAAGATTGGTTATATTTTTCCCATTCATCAAAATTTCACCTTTATCCGGTTTTATATTCCCAACTGCAAGATTAAAAGTTGTAGTTTTCCCAGCACCATTAGGTCCCATCAAACCTACAACTTCCCCTGGATTAACAGTTATGGAAACATCATTTACGATTAATCTTCCTTTAATTGAAAGGGATACATTATGAATCTTTAGGTTCATTTTCCTTGAGATTGATTAGTTTTCTTATTTTCTTAAAAAAAAAAATGAAATAGATAATAACAATTTAATTGAAGATAAAGATATATTCATCAAAGAGGTTTCAAAAAAGGCTTATCATTCTCGTTTAATAGTTCTTTATATTGTAATTTCCTCAATAAATCTTCCAAACATTGGCAGAAGGACTCAAGATCAATCCCTAAATCAATCTTGGTTCTAGTTTTTATTCTGCCTAAACCCTCTCCAAGCAAAATAGTAGCTCCATTTAAATTACCTTTACTTAAGTGAAACTGAGAAACAGATACTTGTAAAATTCCTTGGATAACTTGTCTTTCGTCACCATCTACGGAATTCCATATTTCTTCAAAAGCATCATGAGCCTCATACCATTCATGATTATTAAAAAGATTTAAAGCTGTAAAAAGGGATTCTTGCAAATTTTTTGTACTTTCTTCGTTCATTAAAACAATTACTAATTTTTTTTCTTTTTATTTATTTTTCTCATTCTTATTGAATCCGGTGTTACCTCTAGCATTTCATCTGGACCAATATATTCGAGTGCTCTTTCAAGGGTAATATCGACAGGTGACTGCAAAGTATCAAGTTCTTCTGCACCTGCAGACCTCATATTAGTCAACTGCTTAGTTTTACATATATTCAACTCAAGATCTTGAGGTCGATTATTCTCTCCAATTATCATTCCTTTATAAACTTTAACTCCAGGTTTAATGAAATAGACTCCCCTATCTTCAGCATTCTTTAAAGCATAAAATGTTGCTACACCTTCCTCAAAAGCTATAAGAACACCATTCCTTCTGGTCTCAAAGTCTCCTGTTTTAGGTTTATATTCATAAAACGAATGACTCATAATACCTTCACCTCTGGTTATCCTTACAAATTCCCCACGAAATCCAATTAATCCTCTTGATGGAACAAGAAATTCTAATTGAGTCCTACCATCTGAACTTGTCTGCATGTTTTTCATCTCTGCCTTTCTAGAACCAAGTTTCTCGATGCAAGAACCAACAGATACTTCAGGTACATCCAAAACCAAAGTCTCTATAGGCTCACATTCAACATTATCAATTTCTCTGAAAATTACTTGAGGTTGCGAGATTTGAAACTCAAAACCCTCTCTTCTCATAGTTTCAATCAATATCCCTAGATGTAATTCTCCTCTTCCTGAAACTGAAAACCTGTCAGGAGAATCAGTTTCTTCTACTCTCAGTGCAACATTTGTTAAAAGTTCCCTCTCCAATCGATTTTTTAATTGTCTACTAGTAACAAATTTCCCTTCCTTACCCGCGAAAGGAGAATCGTTCACAACAAATGTCATATTTAAGGTAGGTTCATCAACTTTGATTAATGGAAGAGGATGGGGAGAATCGGGACATGCTATGGTCTCACCAATATTGACGTCATCGAAACCAGAAACGGCAACTATATCTCCTGCGAAGGCTTCATTTATATCAATTCTTTGTAATCCTTCGAATCCAAGTAGTTTACTAACCTTACCTTTAATGGTTTTTCCATTTTCTTTAATTAAACTAGCTTGTTGACCATTTTTTATAGTCCCATTATGAATTTTCCCAATTACAATTCTGCCTAAAAAATCAGAATAGTCCAAAGTAGTTATTTGTAGCTGAAGAGGCTTATTTGCATCACCAACTGGAGGTGGAACATGTCTGATAATAGCTTCAAAAAGAGGCATCATATTTTCACTATTGGATTCCATCTCTTCTTTTGCGAAACCAGATAGGCCGCTTCCAAAAAGATAAGGAAAATCACATTGATCATCATCAGCTCCTAACTCTAAAAACAAATCCAGTACCTTATCAATTGCTATTTCTGGTACTACTCTTGGTCTATCAATTTTATTTACAAAAACTATAGGCCTAAGTCCTTTTTCTAATGCTTTTTTTAAAACAAATCTAGTTTGAGGCATCGGTCCTTCATTTGCATCAACGATAAGCAGACAACCATCAACCATTCCCAAAACCCTTTCGACTTCTCCTCCAAAATCTGCATGTCCTGGTGTATCTATAATGTTTATTCTTGTATCTTTGTAATTAACTGCAGTATTTTTTGAGAGTATTGTTATTCCTCTTTCTCTTTCAAGATCATTAGAATCCATTACGCATGTAGGAATGACTTCATTGTCTCTAAATATTCCTGATTGAGATAACAATGCATCGACAAGAGTTGTCTTCCCATGATCTACGTGGGCAATAATTGCAACATTTCTAATTTCTTTTATCGAAGATGACATTTATAAATTTATACAAATAGAAGATTGGCTTTATTAAGGCTAACTCAAAGAATGCTTATTATGAGCATTTTCTCTTTAAGAATTTAAAAACATAATCATATTGAATATTCTAATTAATGAATTAGATTTATGATTTTCTATTTGAACTTTCAAAGACTTTTAAAGCTTCAATTGATCCCTCATATCTCCAATGCCAAGGTTCATAATCTATATATTTGTTATCTTTGGTGAACGATAACTTAAAATGGAATTTAGCTGCGTTTTTTATTAACCATTTAAATGCGTCAGTATTTTCGAATTCGGCCTCAAAGTCTGTTTCTCTTTGTGTAGCATCACCAATATCAATTGCAAAACCTGTACTATGTTCAGAATATCCTGGGGGTGCTGAAACTCTAGCTCTTTCTGCAGCATCCTGGTTTCTAAAAGATTTAAGAGAATAGAAGATTTCGTTTTGCAAATTTATCGATCTATAACCGCTCAAGAAAACTAAGTATATCCCATCCTTTTTTGCTTCGTCCCTCATCTTCAATAAAGAATCGCGCATATCTATGTGAACTTTAATATTAGGCTCAATAAAAACTAGTTTCTCCTTCGGAATTTCGGCATAAGGTAAGTGGCCTAAAATTCTAAGGTCTTCATTCACCTGAGCCTGAAGATTGAGATCGCCAAAAGATCCTATTCCTATATTTCTAATTAATCGCAATGCAAAGATAGAAAAAAGGAGGAAAAGAAATGGAGAAAATAATAATAATTTTTTTAATAATATTGATTTGGAATTATTTAAATAAATTCTTTTGGCTAGAGGTATATCAAATTGATTTAAATCTTTGTTTTGTTCCAATATTTATAGGTGAACCTGGAAAACATATTTCGATATTAACTATTATTTTACGAAATGCACTTTTATAAGCAAAAAAGATGTAGTTTTTATATACAGTATTATTTTTTTTTCATATGTTGAGGGTAGCTGTTATTGGTGGAGGTCCAAGTGGTTCATGTGCCGCAGAAATACTTGCTAAAGCTGGAATAAAAACTTGGCTCTTCGAGAGAAAATTAGATAATGCAAAGCCATGTGGAGGAGCAATTCCACTTTGCATGGTAGAGGAATTTGATTTACCTGAGTCAATTATTGATAGAAAAGTAAGGCATATGAGAATGATATCTCCATCAAATAGAGAGGTAGATATAAGTTTAGATAAAGTTTATGGCAAAAGTGATAATGAGTTTATTGGAATGTGTAGACGAGAAGTTATGGATGCCTTTATGCGTAACAGAGCTTCAGATCTTGGCGCTACATTAATAAACGGATTAGTTACTTCTATAGATACTGGGGATAACAATCAAGGGCCCTATAAGCTTTCCTACTCAGATTTTACGAATGGAGATAAAAAAGGGGAACTCAAAGAGCTTACTGTTGACCTTTTGATCGGAGCTGATGGAGCCAATAGCAGAGTCGCAAAAGCAATGGATGCAGGAGATTACAAAGTTGCTATAGCATTTCAGGAAAGAATTAAATTGCCCAAAGAAGAAATGAGTTACTACGAAGATCTTGCTGAAATGTATGTCGGAACTGATGTTTCTCCTGATTTTTATGGGTGGGTATTTCCTAAATATGATCATGTTGCTGTGGGCACTGGAACCATGCAAAAGAATCAGTCATTAATTAAAGGACTTCAAGAGGGTGTAAGAAATAGGGCAAAGAAAAGACTTGTTAATGGTGAAGTAATAAAGGTAGAAGCTCACCCAATCCCTGAGCATCCAAGGCCAAGAAGAGTAGTTGGGAGAATGGCATTAGTTGGTGATGCAGCTGGTTATGTTACAAAAAGTTCTGGAGAGGGTATTTATTTTGCTGCAAAAAGCGGAAGAATGTGTGCTGAAGAAATTGTTGAAGCATCAAAAAGCGGTCAAGTTATTCCATCAGAAAAAGATTTAAAAAACTATCTTAAAAAATGGGATAAAAAATATGGCACAACTTATAAGGTGCTAGAAATCCTTCAAAATATTTTCTACAGAAATGATTCTGCAAGAGAAGCCTTTGTTGAGATGTGTGATGACATGGATGTACAAAGACTTACTTTTGATAGTTACTTATATAAAAGAGTTGTCTCCATGAAACCATTACAGCAACTTAAAATTACAATGCTTACACTTGGTTCGATTTTAAGAGGGAAAGCCCTAGCACCTCTAAAATATAAACCAGTTGATAGTGCTGTTAGGGAAAATAAAGAAGTAGAAAAAATGCTAGAAGATTATTCAATAAAGGGAGGCATTAAAGTTAAGAGTTCAAAAGTGTAAAGTCGGCTATTTTTAGAGAATAATTTCTAATTAAGCTCAACAAATTGAGTCTATTATTTCTTATTTTTAAATCCTCTGACATTATAAGGACTCCCCTTTCATTATCAAATAAATCATCGATAGTGTTTACATTAATCTCAAACAAATTTAGAAGTTCCAAATAATTGCAATAACCTTCAGAAAAAAGTTTTTCTAATTCTCCAATAAATTCAAAAACTTTCAATTCACAATCTTTTTCAAAAAGTTTTATGTTTATATAATCTCTTGATGAGAGAACGTCTGTTGAAAGATCACTATTATTAGCTAATCTGCTCACCCTTGTAATTACCTTCTGAATTTCAACAAAATTTTCCTTTTCTTTAAAATCAACAATAGATTTAATCCTATTTTTAAGATCAACAATATTCAATACCCTTTCTTGAGATAATTCATCAGAAGAGCAAACAGCCTTTATTAATTCTTTACTTAGTGATATTTCTTCTAGATGACTAACGATTCTTTGAACTAAAAATTCATTTAAATCATTAAATACTTTTTCTCTTGAAAAATTTAAATTTGGAAATGCGATTTTCCAAAAATCAATAAGTTCGTTAAATAATTTATCTAAAGGTAAATCAAATTCATAATCCCAAATTATTTTAATCACTCCATTCAAATTTCTTCTTAAAGCATAAGGATCAGATGATCCACTGGGACGTTTACCAGAAATAAATATACTTATTAAAGTTTCGACCTTATCTGCTATGGAAACTATTGCACCATATTTTGTGGAGGGCAAAGCGTCTTTATAAAAAGAAGGTAAATAATGTTCAGCGACAGCCAAGCAAACATCCTCACTAAATCCCTCATATTTAAGATATTTACCACCCATTATTCCTTGCAACTCAGGGAATTCGAAAACAATTTCGCTACATAAGTCGTTTTTACAGTATTTAGCAGCTTCTATTACTTTTTTTTCTTCTAAAGACTTATCATTTAAAAATTTAAGAATTCTTTTAGTAACTTCCTCCATCCTTTCTACCCTCTGAAATATATTTCCAAGTCCTTTCAAATAGGAAACAGATTTAAGCTTTTCAATTCTTTCGATTGAAGCAACTTTTTTGTCACTTTCTACGAAAAACTTTGCATCTGAAAATCTTGCCCTCAATACTTTCTCATTACCTTTGGCAATATTATTATTTGATTCTTCAAGACCATTTGAAATAACATAGAAAGTTGTACTAATATTTTTTTCAGAGCTTAAATCTAGTTTAGAAAAACTTTTATTTTTCAATAAAAGAGGAACATATCTCTGATGACTTTTCATTACTGTTGAGAGAACTTCAACCGGAAGATCAAGAAATTCATCACTGAATTTACCAATAATTAAGTCTGGCCATTCAACTAAATCAGTTAGTTCATTTAGTAATCCTTCTGAAAGGTCAGGTTTCAGATTTAAAGATTTAGATGCCTGACTTATTAAACTTTCAATTTTTTCTTTTCTTTCTTTTCGAATAGCTATTACTCTATTTCGTTTCAATAATTCAAAAAAATCATCAGGATTCTGTACTTCTAAAACTTCATTGATTAGCCTATGACTTTTTGTTTTGTTACTTATTTTGATCTTTGGATCACATTCATCAAATTCAAAATCAAGAATTTCATCATTATAAATAGAGGCAATCCACCTAATAGGCCTTGAAAATTTTATATTCCCAGCCCCCCATTTCATAAATCTAGGGCCTTGAAGACTCTTTACTAATTTTGGGATAATCGAAGACAAAGAAATTTTTGTTGATAGTCCTTTCTCAATTTTCTTTCCAAATACAAAATCACCCTTTTCTGTATTTTTTATTTCTAGCTCCCCTACATCTATATCTAAGCTATTAGCAAAACCTAAAGCAGCTCTAGTAGGACATCCATTTAAATAAGCTAAATTTGCTTTAGGCCCTTTTCTTTCTATTATCTTATCTTCTGCATAATCAACTAAACCTTCAAGAAGTAGCACTATCCTCCTTGGTGTGGAGGTAACTACTATATTTTTGAATTTGATTAACTTTTTATCCAATTCAAATTCTATTAGAAATTTAAATTGCTCTAGAACAGAATGAGAAAATTTTGCGGGCAACTCTTCTGTTCCTATCTCAAGTAAATATTTAGACAAGAAAAAAATATGACTTCACTTACTATAATTTACTACCAGTTAAATAAGCTTTTCGCTAATGTATAAAAAGAGATATTTTTTGGTCCTTTGATCAAGGTTGAGAAAGTAAAAAAGAAAAAAGATCCTACCAAGGAAGAAACTGTTTGTTTGGCAAATGGACTTGAAGTTTCTAAATTTGAAAACTTTAAAAAAAGTAGCCAATTTCTTAAAGAACCGCTTGCTACGGAATTAGTTAATGAGAGCGATCATTTTACCAATGATGCAGTTCAGTTATTAAAATTTCATGGTAGTTATCAACAAGATAACAGGGAAAATAGAAGGCCTGGCAAAAGTAAAGATTGGCAAATGATGCTTAGGTTAAGAAATCCTGGCGGTGAAATCCCTGGGAAATTATTTTTAGCATTAGATGAATTATCTGACAAACTAGGTAATGGAACACTTAGGGCCACTACAAGACAAGCGTTTCAAATGCATGGAATTAGAAAGGAGAACCTAAAGGAAGTAATTCAAACAATAGTTAATTCAATGGGCTCCACATTAGCTGCATGTGGAGACATAAATAGGAACGTTATGGCTCCTGCGGCTCCATTTGATTCGCCAGACTATAATATTGCAAGAGCATTGGCAAAAAAAGTTGCAGATCTTCTCACTCCAATGGCTGGCC
>QCMA01000025.1 GCA_003214115.1 Prochlorococcus sp. AG-418-I21 | reverse complement strand
TTGTGATCGAGCGTTACACATTACCCGAAATGGGGGAAATCTGGACTGATAGCGCAAAATTCCAGAGTTGGCTTAAGGTTGAAATAGCTGCATGTGAAGCAAATTTTTCCCTGGGGAAAATCCCTGAGAATGCCATGAAAGAGATACGTTCAAATGCAAAGTTTGATGAATCTAGAATCACAGAAATTGAGAAAGAAGTTAAACATGATGTCATAGCAAGGAAGCATAAAAATACCTTAATGATTGGCAGATCTCATGCAATTCATGGGGAGCCAATTTCCTTCGGTTTTAAACTAGCTGGATGGTTAGCAGAAATAATAAGGAACAAAAAAAGATTGTTAACACTGAAAGAATCTGTAGCTATTGGACAAATAAGTGGTGCAATGGGAACTTACGCTAATACGAATCCCAAGGTAGAACAAATAACTTGTGATTTACTCGGCTTAAAGCCAGATACTGCAAGTACTCAGGTCATATCGAGAGACAGGCATGCAGAATATGTTCAAACTATTGCACTAGTTGGAGCTTCTCTAGATAGATTCGCAACTGAAATAAGAAATTTACAAAGAACTGATGTTTTAGAAGTTGAGGAGGGCTTTACAAAAGGGCAAAAAGGAAGTTCTGCCATGCCTCATAAAAGAAATCCTATTCGAAGTGAAAGAGTAAGCGGTTTAGCAAGAATTTTGAGGAGTTACGTCTTAACAGCACTGGAGAATGTTCCACTTTGGCACGAAAGAGACATAAGCCATAGTTCAAATGAACGTATCATGTTACCTGACGTATCAATCTGTTTGCATTTTATGCTCAGGGAAATGAAAGATATTGTAAGCAATTTGGAAGTTTATCCAAAAAATATGCTCAAAAATTTAAATATATATGGTGGTGTAATCTTTAGTCAGAAAGTTTTACTTTTGCTTGTAGAGAAAGGGTTGTCTAGAGAAAAGGCTTATAGATTAGTACAAAAAAATGCGCATCATGCATGGAATAACGAAAATGGCAATTTCAAACATAATATAGAGAAAGATAATGAAATAATGGATTTTATTGATCAAAGTGACTTAGAAGAATGTTTTAATCCTTCAATTCATCTGAATAATTTAAGTGTAATATGGGAGAAGTTAGGTATCTAGGATTACTGAAAACCTTATCTATGTTAAACCAGTGTTTTCAGAGGAATAATGACAAAAAACTTTAGGATTGAAAAAGATTGTATGGGAACAATAGAGGTTCCCATTGAAGCTTTGTGGGGCGCTCAAACACAAAGATCGATAAAAAATTTTTCTATTGGAGAAGAATTAATTCCAATTGAATTAATTTATTCTCTCACCCTCATAAAAAAAGCTGCTTCAATCGCTAATTTCAATTTAGGGTTAATAGATAAAAGAAAAAAAGATTTGATTGTAGAGGCATGTACAGAAATACTTGATGGGCTTCATGATTCACAGTTTCCCTTAAAGGTTTGGCAAACAGGAAGTGGCACGCAAACAAATATGAATGTTAATGAGGTAATTTCAAATATTGCAGCATTAAAAACAAATTCAGATCTTGGTAGTCATCAACCAATTCATCCTAATGATGATGTAAATAAATCTCAGTCAACTAATGATACTTTTCCTGCAGCTATTCAAATATCAGTTGTTAATGAAATAATCAAAAATTTAGTTCCAACGATACAAGAACTTACTAAGATCCTTGATAAAAAAAGTGAACAATGGAAAGACCTCATAAAGATAGGAAGAACCCATTTTCAAGATGCAGTGCCACTTACTTTTGGGCAAGAAATATCAGGATGGTCAGAGCAACTTAAAGATGCTGAGAATGCAATTATTATAAGTCTGAATGAATTGTATTTTTTACCTTTAGGAGGAACTGCAGTTGGAACAGGGATTAATTGTCCAAAAGGATTTTGTGAAGAGTCTATAAAATCAATTTCCGATGATACCAATCTAATGTTCTATAAATCAAAAAATAATTTTTCTATCATGGCCTCGCACGATCGTCTAGCTCAAGTAATGAGTCAGATAAAAATATTAGCAGGTGCATTATTTAAAATTTCAAATGATATAAAAATTCTATCTTCTGGTCCAAGATCAGGAATATATGAACTAATTATTCCTCAAAATGAACCTGGAAGTTCTATCATGCCGGGTAAAGTGAATCCAACTCAATGCGAAGCCTTATCAATGGTTTGCACTCAGATAATGGGTCTTGAATATGCAGTCTCAATGGCAAATTCTAGCGGGACTTTACAGATGAATGAATATAAGCCTCTTATTGGATTTAATATTCTCACAAGTTTAAAATTACTTAAAAATGTAATAGAAAACTTCAGAATAAATTTAGTTGATGGGATGGAACCTAATCAAAAGAAAATGAAGTTAAATTTAGAAAATTCACTTATGTTGGTTACAGCCATAGTGCCAAAAGTTGGTTATGAAAAAGCAGCTAAAATTGCAAACCTTGCCTTCAAAGAATCATTAAATTTAAAAGAGGCAACACTTAAATTAGGTTATTTAAACGAAGATGAATTTGATGAAGCAATGAATATCAATTCAATGATTTGATTAAAAAAATTTAAGAATTATTGTCAATTCTTTTTGTTGCAGGATTAATATCTTCAGAGACTTTTATAAGATCATTAGATTCAGAAACAGGAAAACGATTAATAGCTTTTAATGCTAGCTTTGCTTTGCTTTTTAATTTATTACTAACACCAATACAGTATTGCACTTGAGAAAGGACATCAATTGATCTTCTAATAATCCTCACTACATCACCTTCGTCTAATGAAGTATTAAAAACCAAATCTTTCCATTTTTTTCCTCTTGCCCATTCAGAAATAATTCCTGTCAACTCTGTTTCTAAATAGATAGGAATTTCAATATGAAACTTATTTTGTTGAAAAGAGACTAATTTTCTTAAACCATCTAATTCATTAAAAACATCTATTAACTTTAAAGAAGGCTTAAAATTACACCAAAGATTAGGCCTCCTTACATCAACACATATAGCTTGAATAATTGCAGCTAACTCAGGAGGATCTAAATCGTCTAAATAACCACTAACTAAAACAAGACCAATCCATAATTCATTTTCACTTCTTATTGCACCCACTGTTTGTCCAACTTCTGTCAATTCCAAATCATTTAAACAACCAAAATGATTCAAAATTTGTATCAAATCGGTAAAAGTTCTCCAGTTATGATTTTCTTTATCATCAAGAAGTTTTTTTCTAATATTTATTTCTTGTTCAACATCAATAATCCTTTTTCTATATTTCTTTAATTTCTTGGAGTCTCCAAATCTGTGTGCAGGATGATCAGTAACTGTTTTTTCTAAATTATTAATTTCTTGCTGTTGTGTCAAAACTTCCGTTTTCAAATCATATTGTGGAGTTTGTAAATCGTTTTTTTTAGAAACTTCAAAAATTCGATCTGCATAATACTGCGACATATCATCTCCCCTAAATACCTCTCCAGAAAAATACATCTTTGGCACTTCAAGTCCTAAGACATCAATTGAATCCAAATCATTAAAAATACTTACTATGTATGAGGGTTTTATAAGAATAAATAAATTATCAATTGTTAAACACAATAAACTCTTAATTTTTTGGGATTCATATATTTTCTTACAAATTAATCCTGGAACAATTTTTCTTTTCATTTGAGGAGCTTTGATTGAAATTAAGCTTCCATCTTCAATATATGGGAGTGCATTAGTTATCTCTTCTGATAATTTTTCTGCTGATTGTTTTTCTAAAATTTTCAAGAGTCTTCTCTCTTCTTTAAGACGATTTCTTAACTTTTCGTATGCATCAAAATCTTTCCATGAAACGTTAGAAGTAATTTTTTTTAATTCAATTAAATCCTTATCTAATTTTTCAAGAATTATATTTTCACCTGATGATTCACCTAAATATAAAAAACTACCAAAACTTCTTTTAATTAATTCTTTAGACTTCTCTAAAGTATAACTTTGTAAAAGATTAAGTACCATTCCATAGCTTGGAGTGAATTGACTTTCTAAAGAATTTGGTTTGCTAATAGCCAGTGCACTTGCTTCTTTGGCACCTTCGAATCTTGTTTGTAATGTAACAACATATCCCTGGGTATCTTTTCCTCTTCTTCCAGCTCTTCCTGACATTTGCAAAAATTCACTGCTAAATAATAATCTATGCCCATCATCTGTCCTTTTTGATAAAGAAGAAATAACAGTTGTTCTTGCAGGCATATTTATTCCTGCAGCAAGAGTTTCAGTTGCAAAAACAACTTTTATTAAACCTTGCTGAAATAATTCCTCAACCAATTCTTTCCATGCAGGCAATAATCCAGCATGATGAGATGCAATACCGCGTTTTAATGCCTCGCATTGAGACTTATCTTTAATTGCTTCCTTATTATTTTTAAGATAAACATCTAATTTTTGGGATATCATACTTGCTTCTGAATAACTTACTAAAGTTAAATCTTTTATATTCTCAATTGCCTTGTCACATCCTCTTCTACTAAAAATAAAATAAATAGCTGGCAACATATTTCGTTCAGCGAGTTTCGAGATCACAAAGCCAATTGAGGGAGACTTTGGTTGCATTATCCTACCTACTTTTCCTCTTATTTTCTGCCCTTTAGGAGCTCTCCAAATCTTACAGTTTGGATGAATTCCATTACCCTTATTATTTAAAAGTGGATGGAGGCCTTTAACACTACAAAAAATAAAATCAAGTGGAACTGGTCTCTTATCACTATTAATTAGTACTGTGGGCCCATGAACTTTTTCTATCCAACTCTGTAATTGATCTGCATTGGCTATTGTTGCTGATAAAGCTATTATTTGAGTTCTACTAGGGCAATGGATTATAGTTTCTTCCCAAACTGTGCCTCTTTGGGGGTCATTCATATAATGACATTCATCAAGTATCACAGATTCTAAATTTTCTAAGGGATCATCAAATTCATCAAATTCACCATAAAGCATGTTCCTAAAAATCTCAGTCGTCATAACTAAGATTGGTGCTTCTCTATTTATGCTTATATCTCCAGTTAAAAGGCCAACTTTATTCTCACCATATTGATTAGCAAAATCTCTAAACTTTTGATTTGACAGGGCCTTTAAAGGCGTTGTATAAAAAACTCTGCTTTCATGAGATAAGCCTCTATATATAGCAAATTCACCTATCAATGTTTTACCCGAACCTGTTGGTGCCGTTAAAACAACAGAATTTCCGCTATTTATAGCTCGTATTGCTTCTAATTGGAAATCATCTAGCGGAAAGGGGAAATATTCCTCTAAATTAAGCAATAATTGTGATTGAAGAGAGGATGAGTTAACTTCTTAATATATGATCTATATAGATATTAATAAACAAAAAATTCCTTGCAAACTTTAATAGTAAATCTAAATCTTTTTAATTAAATCCACTATATTTTATTTTTGCCAAAATGAAAAAAGTAAAAATTCCAAAAAATAGAATCCGTAAATTAAAAACATTTTGTTTAGGTAAAAAATCATTCGAACTTCTAAGTTTAAATTCGCAAAATAAAAAACTTATAGACTTATGCAGTAATGATTATTTTGGATTAAGTAGAGACAAGGATTTAATAAAAGCTGCTTACGAAATAAGCTTGTTAGAAGGTATTGGTTCAGGAAGCTCTAGGTTTATTACAGGTTCAAGACCAATACATAAATTATTAGAAACAGAACTTGCTAAGTGGCTTGATCAACAAAAAGTGTTAGTTTTCCCAAGCGGATTTCAAGCAAATATTGCCGCTATCCAGGCTTTAGCAAACAGAAATAGTATCGTAATAGCAGATAAATTTATCCATAACTCTTTATTGGTTGGAGTCAAAGCTGCTCAAGCAAAACTAGTTCGATTTTCACACAATAATCTAAAAGATTTAGAAGAAAAAATTATTAAATCTAACCCTACAAAAAATTCCATTTTAGTTGTTGTTGAATCTCTTTATAGCATGGAGGGATCAATTGCTCCGCTCAAAGAAATAACGGAAATTTGCAAAAAAAATAGTGTTCAATTATTAGTTGACGAAGCTCATGCAATTGGAATCTTGGGCCCTGAAGGCAGGGGGTTAAGTTTTAATTATCGTGCAGATATAACTATGATTACTGGAACTTTTGGTAAAGCATTTGGAAGCGGTGGAGCTTTTATAGCTTCCAATTCAGAAATTGGAGAATATCTTATACAAACAAGTGGTGCATTTAGATATACAACCGCACTTGCACCATCTTTAGCTGCTGGGGCGCTAGAAGGTTTAAATAAAATTTTACAAAATAAAGAATGGGGTAATGATTTATTATCTTCTGCGAATGTATGGAAAGATGAAATTATTAAAAATCTAAGTTTTCCAGTTCAGGGAGATTCTCACATTTTATCAATTATTGTTGGCCAAGAAGAGAAGGCAATTTATCTACAAAAATATCTCGAAGAAAATGGATTTTTAGCAATTGCGATAAGACCTCCAACTGTTCCAGTGGGGCAATCAAGAATCAGAATAACAATACGAAGAAACTTAGATTTTAATTTGCTAAAGAATTTCATTGCAGTATTAAAAGAGTTTAAATGAAACAAATTATTACTCAACATGGGTGGGGACTAAATAAATATTTCTGGGATGATTTTAAAGTTGATTTTTTAAATAATAATTGGCATTGGCAAGATAATGAAAGGGGCTATTTTTCGAAAAATAATTATCAAGCAAAATGGATTAAAAGCGAATCTAAAAAAGAAATCAGAATGACTTTATGCCATTCATTTGGTTTTCATTTAATGCAAAAAAAAATTTTAAAAGAAGCAACTCATATTGTTCTTATAAATTCTTTTAATAATTTTCTTCCTTTAAGTAATAAGAGAAACTTTATTTTGAGGTCTCTGAAAAGAATGGAAACAAAAATCATAAAAGATGAACATAAGGATATGTTGAAAGAATTTATAAATAGATCATTTATGCCAAATCATATGAATAATAGTTTTAAAAATATCTTTTATAAAAGTCTTGAGAGTTTAAATAAAACTCTTCTTTTAAATGATTTAAAACAACTTTACATCAATAGAGATTTTCCAGTATCTTTAAAAAAAGATTGCAAAATTATTTTTATAAAATCAGAAAATGATTTGATTCTTGACAACGAATCAAATAATAACTTTTTAGATTCCTTAAATAAAACACTTGATAGGAAGCCAATTTTAATTAAATTAGCTCAACAAGGTCATTGCTTGAATAATTTAAATTTATACGAGATCTTACTTAATACACTCTAGGATTGAAATGGATATTAAGAAGTGGAATGAGAAAATAAAAAATAATTTCAATGATGCTGCATATCGGTATTTAGAGCATTCAAACATTCAGAAATTTTTTGCAAAAAAGATTGTTCAATTTATCAAAGAATTAAATCCCCAAAAAAAAGGTGAATGGATAGATCTAGGATCAGGACCAGGACTATTAGCAGATGAAATAGAAAAAAAATTTTCTTCCCAAAAAGTATCCAGAATTGATTTCAGCAAGAAAATGCTTCTTGAGAATAAATTATTTAGAAAAAAAATTTTATGGGATTTGAATAATGATTTACCTCCTGAAATAAATAACTGTTCTCTATTAACATCTAACTTTTGCATACATTGGTTAAACAACCCAGAAAAGAACATAAAAAATTGGTTTAGTAAATTAACACCTGGAGGTTTTTTAATCATTTCATATCCAACAAAAGATTGTTTTCCTGAATGGAAAGATACTTGTAAAAAAATTGATATTGAATATAGTGGTCTTAATTTCCTTTGCTCTAAAGAATTATTAAAAGATTTCAAATCAACTGAAATACATTATTCAGAACAGTTTAATTATCTTGAAAATTTTGAAGATATATATAAGCTTTTTAGAAGCATAAAAAATGTAGGAGCACAAACAACAAATCGTAAACGCAAAACAGTGAAAGAGTTAAAGGAAATTCAAAAGTTTTGGCCAAAGAATTACAATAATACAGTTAACCTTTCATGGCAAGTTGAGATTCAAATCATAAAGAAATTATGAGTAGTCACAAAAATATTTTCAAATTTATAATTTGTGGAACAGATACTGATATTGGGAAAACTTTAATAAGCTCTTTTTTCGTTAAAGGATTAAATTCCTTTTATTGGAAGCCTATTCAAAGTGGTATTGAATCGCAAACTGATAGTCAAACTGTTGAAAAACTTTCACAAGTAAGTAGAGAAAAAATAATTAAAGAAGCTTATGTCTTTACAAAACCTCTATCTCCTCATTGGGCTGCTGAAATAGATCAAAAAACTATTAACTTTGACATGTTGAGATTGCCAAAAGTAAAAGGCTCGTTAATTGTTGAAACTGCAGGTGGATTAATGGTTCCAATAACACGCAATTTTTTACAAATAGATCAAATAAAAAAATGGAATCTTCCTGTAATACTTGTATGTAAGAGCTCACTTGGCACTCTTAACCATACCTTGCTTAGTATTGAGGCCTTAAAAAGAAGAAATATTGAGATTTTAGGTTTAGTAGTCAATGGCGAAAAACATCTAGATAATCCAAAAACTCTTGTTGATTTTAGTGGTGTTCCTTTAATTGCTGAATTTCCTTACATCAAAAAAATGGACTCAAATAATTTAGATATACTATGGAAAGAACTTGAAATTAAAAATAAGTTGATCTCACTTTTAAACTCAAAAATAAGTTAAATGAAATCTTTGGATTCAAAAACTCCAAATCAAGATTGGCACCCAAATATTTGGCCACCTTTTACACAAATCAATAAAAGCAAACCGCAAATAGAAGTAACTCATGGTAAGGATGCCCTCCTATTTACTAAAAATCCTAAAAAAGAGCTAATAGATGCAATTAGTAGTTGGTGGGTAACTCTTCATGGTCATAGTAACGAATATATTGCGGATGCCATTTTTAATCAATCAAAAAAACTTGAGCAAGTTATATTTGCTGATTTCTTACATCCACAGGCAAAAAAATTGGCGGAAAGACTCAGTGAATTAACAAAACTAGAAAGATTATTCTTTTCTGATAACGGTTCTACGGCAGTGGAAGTCGCTTTGAAAATTGCCTTCCAATCATGGCAAAATAGAGGAGAGACAAGAACTCAAATAGTAGCTTTTGATGGCGCCTATCATGGCGATACATTTGGAGCAATGGCTTTAGGTGAGAGAAATATTTTTAATGAGAATTTCGATAATCTTATGTTCCCAGTTAAGAGAGTCCCCTGGCCTTCAACTTGGATGAACGATGAAGAAGTAGAAAATAAAGAAAATGAGGCGATCCAAAAATTAGAAACTCTACTTAAAACTCCCACAGTTGCAGTAATCCTTGAGCCACTTGTTCAAGGAGCAGGAGGAATGAATATGGTTAGGCCTAAGTTTATAAAAGAAGTTTCAGAAATTATAAAAAATAATAATTCTTTGTTAATTGCTGATGAAGTTTTGACTGGGTTTGGAAGATGTGGAAGTCTTTTTGCGTTTCAAAAGGCAAAAATCGTTCCTGATTTAATAAGTATTTCAAAAGGCTTAACTGGTGGATTTTTACCAATGGGAATAACTTTATGTAAAGAAAAAATTTTTAAATCCTTTATTGATGATTCCCCAAGAAAAACTTTTTGGCATGGACATAGTTTTACTGCTAATCCTTTAGGTTGTGCTGCAGCAAATGCTAGCCTTGATTTATTAGAAAAAGAACCACAAAAATACCTTTCATTTGAAGAAAAACATTTATCTCACTTAGTTAAATTTAAAAACTTACCTTATATAAAAAAAATAAGGGTATCCGGCACAATTGCTGCCTTCGATTTACATATTGGGAACAAAAAAGGTTATTTCAATAATATTGGGAAAGAAATAAAGAGTCTTGCAATGGAGCAAGGTTTATTTATTAGACCCCTCGGGAATGTTATTTATCTCTTGCCACCTCTCTGTATAACCGATGATCAATTAGAAAAAAGTTACTGGATAATAAGGCAAATCTTAGAAAATCTTTAGATAGAAGTTTAAGGTCCCTGCAGTATTGCATTTTCCACATCTTCTCTATTAATACAATAGGAAAATAGTCTTTTAGTTTCTCGTCCTTCACTTTCCCAGATAACACTTAAATCTTCTTGTTCAAAAATAATAGTTGCATTCCAATTTGAAAGTAACAGATACCATTTAGATGGATTATTAATATCCTTCACAGCACCTAAATCAGTTAACCACAATTCCAATGATTGCAGTGAATTTTGATTGATAGGTTTTTTAGAGGAATTCACAGACTTTTAAAAAAATTATTTAATTAACCATAGCGGTATTGTCTCTAATTCTTTTCCAGTAAAAGAAGCAATAAAAACTGAACAAATTAAACTAATAGAAATGATAATAAATAAAAGAAATAACGAAAACAATTCCCCATTTGAAAAAGGTCTTCTATTTCCTATTAAATTTTGATTATTTGAATCGACTATAAAATTATTTAAAACTTTAGTATTTTTTTTACTTCTAGTTTTTTCCTTTAGTTTGTCATCATATATTTTCCTCAAATTACTATTATTCAAATTTTCATAAGCTTCCAAAACTTTTTGAAATTTACTTTTAGCGTCGTCTATTTCTAAAGAAGTTGTATCAGGATGCAGCTCAATGGAAAGTTTACAAAATGCCTTTCTTAATTCATGATTTGAGGCATTTTCATCTACACCTAAAATTTTGTAATAAGAAATTTCTCCTTTCAAAATAATCTTTTATTAATATTGTAATTCTAATAAATTTTTACTAAATAGAATGTAATTAATAAAGGTAATAATTTATATTTTTAAAGAAATGAAAAAACAAAACATTCCCAAGGAAATTTTCGCCTTAATAACTGAAGAAGAAATAAATATTTTTCAAGAGTTACAAATTAAAATTAAAGAATTAAATAATAAAGCTAATCTTACCAGATTAATTGATGGAAATGATTATTGGATATCCCAAGTTTTTGACAGCATTCTGCCATTTAAAGCTTTCCCGAATATTAATTTTAATAATAAAAAATTTTTAGATATTGGATCAGGCTGTGGCTTCCCAGGTTTAGCTTATGCAATAATTCATCCTAATTCAGAGATATACCTAATTGATTCTTCAAAAAAGAAAACAGATGCACTAAAAATCTTAATCCAAGAGATCAATCTCAAAAACAATATTCATGTAATCAATGATCGTATTGAAAACTTAGCTCATCAATCTTCAATGAGAAATAGTTTCAATATAGCTACAACTAGAGCGGTTAGTAATCCTTCAACAGTTTCAGAATATATTCTTCCAATGTTAAAAAAAGAAGGATTAGGAGTTTTATATTGTGGGAAATGGACTCTTGAAGACAGAGAAAATCTAGATAAAACTTTAGAAATATTAGAAGGAAAATTTAAAGAGAAAAAGAAGATCTTGTTACCAAGAAGTAAAGGTACCCGAAACATTATTCTTATTCAACCAAAAAATATTTGTCCTGAAATCTATCCTAGAAAAGTTGGCAAACCTCAGAAAAATCCATTATGAAATTATTTTTTTGATAATCTTTTAGCAACCTTATCCCCAAACTTTTCTTTTAAAGTTCTCAATTTTCTTATAACTTTTTTGGGATTTATATGACCTTCTAATACTTTCAATAATTGTACTTCAGAAACATCCATATCTATTAAATTAGAGTTATTTCCTGGGAACCAGTGACCTCCATTACCAAGCAATTGATATCTAGCTTTTGCAAACCCTTCCATATCCAACCAATCAATTAAATTTGAAAGCCAAAGCAGAACGGGAATATTAATATTTCCTGGCGTATATTCCCAACTAGGCAAATTTCTATTCCAATTTTGATGCCATTCTAAACCCAAAGAATTAATAGATTCCTGCCTTAATCTATTTATTATCTTTGGAACATACTTCTCAGAGTCTGATAACAAAGAGACAGCTTCTAAATGCAAATCAAAATCCGCCTCTTTTGCGATACCCACACTAAGAGTATGGACATTTTGATTCCTTAAGCAAAAGAGATCGTTAAAAACTATAGGATGAAGTGGCTTACAAAGTTCCAACATTTTTTTTGAGGGAGTATGAAGATGTCCCCCTTTATCAGTGGGACTTATTATAAAAACCCCAAGATCATACTTTTTTGCCAGATTTATAACCTTTGTATTTTCTTGATTGATGAAATACCAGTGCAAATTTACATAATCAAAAAAGTTAGTTGATATAGCCTTCTCGATGAGAGAAGATTTTCCATGAGTTGAAAATCCAATAGAGCCAATTAAATTTTCTTTTTGCAAATTTCTTAATATCTTAATGCAACCTCCCTCTTTAATAGCATCATGTAAATGTTCATCTGTATTAATGCCATGTATTGCTAGCAAATCAATTCTTTTAACTTTTAATTTTTCAATACTTGTCATAACATCTCTTTTAAAAATTTCTGGGTCACTATTTGGAGGGATCTTAGTTTGAATTATGTTTGGGATAGTTTTTAAATTTTTAAAACCCATTCCTAATTGCACCTCAGAAGTCCCATAATATTTAGCAGTTTCGACATGACTTAAGCCATATTTGTTTGCTAGATTTAAGATATTTTCTACTTTGTTTTGTTCATCATATGAAATCTCAGAAAAATCTAATTGTTCCCAACTCTTTTGAAATCTCATACCACCTAGAGATAAAATAGGGATATTCAGATTGGTTCTGCCAAATCTCCGATATTGCATTTTTTTAAAAATTAATGTTTATTCATTCTCGGTGGTTTTCCAAATGATTGAAACATATCCCTATCGAGACTGTTCTCTAGATCATCCAATTCTTCAAAATTCACCCAGTGAATACAATCAACAGGACACGTATCTATCGCTTCTTGTATAACATCAGAACTATCTCCATCTTGCCTCATAGCTCGACTTCTACCATGAAATTCATCAACCATGAAAGTATTCGAAGCTACGTGTACACAATACTGGCAGCCAATGCATTTAGCCTCATCAACCCAAACAGCTTTTTCTGCTAACTGCCCACCAAGAACAGGCTCCCAGCCTGTAATTTCAACGTTGTCTTCAGAATTATCAAATGGATTTGTTAAATCCATAATATGAGATTAATTATCCCACTTGGTTAAAACCAATTCAATAGAGCCATCATTTTGGTTTTTTTGTTCTACGATTTGATAGCCATCCTCTTTTGTTTTAGAAATAATTGTTTCATAGGCATACATTTGAGTAACTTTGGAGATAAATCTTTCTACAGGGATCTCAAATTTCCACAGATCTAAATCAGTAACTAATTCATATGCATTTGAATTATTGTCCCATTTAAATCCAACTTTAGTATTGCCAGGTAGATTCATGCTTATATCAACAGCTGTAAACTTACCTTTATAGCCTTTAACAAACTTTTCTTCTTGGTTAATCATGTAACCAAGATTATTTAAAGCTTTAATTAATGGCTCTTTATCTTTGAGCTGAGTTTTAATCGTACTAAAGTGTGACATTAGATTCGTGGTTGAATTGGTTTAATTTTTCATTTTGATTAGAGATGAAAGCATCAGATGTTTTATTTTTAACTGTTACTTTACCGAGAGCGTTTTCAAGATTTCTTGTAGCATCATTGCATGAACTACCAGTAAAACCTTCTACTGTCTCTTCAACTCTTCCGTCTTGATGAATTTTGAATCTCAATGTTTTTTGAGGCATTAAATTCAAGTACTAAGTACTTTTACTTTATATAGAATAACGAAATTTTTTTGTTTCAGTTGGTACAAGTTAATTAATTTTAATTTTTATATTGAATATCTCATAAATTAATTTTTTTAGTATCGTTATGACAAAAAGTTAGGATAACTAATTATAGAAACCTTGCATCCCCATTGAATCTAGGGCAGTTTTTGCTTCTTCCATAACAGAAGGCTCTTTATCAAAAAGGGCTATCTTGGTACATTCATCAACGAAACTTTCTTGCAAGGTATTACTTAATTTTTCGTATAACCTGCACAATGACCAAATGCAATTACTCCTTACTCCCGATTCATTATCTATCTTTAAACTTATCAAAAGTTGTTCTGCTGCTAATTGAGCATTTTCCAAAGAAACATTTCCAATTTCAGCTAAAGAACTAGATGACCATAACCTGACTGCAGCTACATCATTTTTTAAAGCCCTTATTAATGGCTTTAAAACAATTTGGTCATCATAATTAGCTAAGCTCCATGCAGTAGCTCTTCTAACATAAGCATTATCATCAGTCTCTAACAGACTGATCAGTTTCTTTACTGCGCTTGGGCATGGATTACGACCTAAAGCGTATACCGCACTCATTCTCTCAACAGGACAAGGTTGATTAAGTAGTGGTAACAAAAGGGGAAAAGATCTTTTATCTCTATATTCACAAAATATTCTTAAGCCTTGAATTCTTTCTTCTCTATTACCTTCTAACATTTTTAAAGCATCATTGCACTCTTGAGTAATATTTAAACCTTTTGAAAAAGCATCTTCATCTATTTGTTCTAAAGGGTCTACTTCAATCTCTAAAGCCAATTCTCTGGCCAAAACATCTGGATCAACTGCAATTTCTGCTAGGCTTTCTTTTTTAGGATCCTTACTGTTTGTCATTTTCAAAAAATAAAAATATTAATTCATAGGGGCAGGCGACATCATATCCCCTGGCAACCAAATTCTTGCACTAACTGCAAAGAAGGCAATCCCAAAAAGTGCGACTATAGCGAAAGGTAAAATTTTTGTCTTAATAAAATCCAAAGATTCAATATTAATTAAGTCAATAATAACCTTTTTAATATACTTTTAAAAAATTTTCCTTAGATACTATTACGTATTTTTTGCATTTTGTCTTAACTGACCACATGCAGCATTTTTATCTAGACCTCTGCTTTTTCGGTAACTAACAGCTACGCCGTTATTAGAAAGTCTAGATTGAAATATTTGAAGATTTTTTAAAGATGCTCGTTTAAATTCAACCTCATTAATTTGGTTGTACTGAATTAAATTAACGTGGCATTGAAAACCTCTTAACAAATTACTCAATTCATTAGCGTGTTCTAATTTGTCATTAAGCCCACTTAACATTAAATATTCAAAACTTACACGCCTACCAGTATCCTTTACAAATTGCTTAGAGTCTTCAATTATATTTTTAATCTCGTAGTTTTTTGCGCTTGGTATTATCGTTTCTCTTGTTTTTTGGTTTGAAGCATGCAGACTTATTGCTAATGTAAATTGACAATTTCCTAAAATTTTAAAAGACTTTTCTGATAATTTACTTATCATTTTTGGAACAGCAACAGTACTTACAGTTATCTTTCTCTTACTAATCTGTAAATCTTCATTTATGGATCTTATTGACAAAAGCACTTCATCAATATTCAACAATGGCTCACCCATTCCCATGAAAACAATATTAGTCACTTTTCTATTCATTTCATTTTCAATAAATAAAATTTGCTCTAAAATTTCACTCGCTCTTAAAGATCTCTTTAAACCCTCTTTACCTGTTGCGCAAAATTTGCAGTCCATGGGACATCCAACTTGACTAGAAAGACATGCAGTAAGTCTTTTTTCAGTTGGTATGCCGACACACTCAATGCTTTCATTGTCTGTAGTAGAAAGTAATAACTTTAGTGTGTCATCATTGGCAATTTTTTTCTCTTGAAAACTAAGTTCGCTTACTGTAAAACCATCATCCTTTAACTTTTTTCTAAAATCTAAAGGTAAAACTTCTATTTGATCAATAGTTTTATCCTTATTTTTATAGTTATAGATCCAACTGTGAATTTGGCGACCTCTAAAAGCAGCCTGACCATAATCTAAAGCTATATTTTGTAGATCTTTAATACTGCTTCCAAGAAGATTTTTCAAATTATGTATTTTTTAGTTCAAAACTATTTTTACCATAACAGCAAACCATGTTTTAAAAAGAATTCTGTAAGAATAAGCGCAATAAACCCAATCATAGCAATTCTTCCATTGACTCTCTCATTATAAAAATGGAATCCGTAACGAGGTAATTTTCTTTTGGGGACAATCTCTGGTTTAATCATTACGTTCAAATTTCAGTTTTTATTCTAGTTAGTAAAAATAATAAAAGAAGATATTTATTCATCAGACAGAAGGCCCTCTTCCTGTAATCCCTCCAATGCGGCAGGATCTGGTAATTGATCTTCAGAAAATTGATTTTCAGCGTTAGGCCTTGCAAAAGCAGCAAAATTACTCGAAGAGGCATCGATTCCATGTCGGTTTCTCGTAGTCTCCAAATCTTCATCACTAGGATCATCAAGTATTGCAGTAGAGCTTACTGCAGGTGATTGTGGCATATCAACTGTATAATCTGGCCTCAAGTTCTGTGCTCTTCTATAGACGCCAGATTCTTCTGCCAGGATATCAGGATGAGGGCCAGCCTCAGAGGATAATTCCTCTACAAATCCGCTAAAACCTGTCCCTGCAGGTATTAATCTACCGATAATAACATTTTCTTTTAAACCTCTTAACCAATCAGATTTACCTTCAATTGCTGCTTCTGTAAGAACCCTCGTTGTTTCTTGGAATGATGCTGCTGAAATAAAGCTATCTGTATTGAGAGAGGCTTTGGTGATACCCAATAAAACAGGAGTAAATTCTGCTGGAGCTCCTCCTGTAATTGCCATTGCTTGATTTGTATCTTCCACTTGCCTCAACTCTATGAGTTCGCCAGGCAGAAGAGTAGTATCCCCAGCATCCTCTATACGGACTTTACTTGTCATCTGTCTTACAATTACTTCAAT
>QCMA01000024.1 GCA_003214115.1 Prochlorococcus sp. AG-418-I21 | reverse complement strand
AGGGATTGTATCGCCATGAACCCAAAAAATATGAAGGATATCTAGGTGATTTTCAATAATCCTTGACCAATCACATTTGAAGTCCACTAATACCTCTTCAAAGACATAATCCTTATGTGAAAACCCATTTTCATATAATTCGTAGTTACTTATAGGTGTTTCTTCACTTATATTATTTAAATCAGTCTCAGATTTTTTAGAAAAATGTACAAAAATATATCCATTCTTTTCTGAAGTTTTGTATTGAGATAAATGAATTCTTTTGGCGTAGTTATCGTAGTTATTATCAACTATATGGCGACATGTTATTCTGTCGAGATTTTGGCAACTCCCTCCAGACGAAAACATAGCTCCATGATATGGGCATGTTATTACTCCATCTGAGATTGTCCCTCCAAAAAAGGAGGCCCCTCTATGTGGACAAATATTTTTAATGCATCTAACGTTTTTATTTTCATCTCTATAAAGAACAAGAGGCTCATCATAGAGTGAAAAATAATATAGCTTATTTGTTTTTAGTTCTTTAGAGGGACAAATTGCATACCAACCAAATAAACCTATATTTAATTCTTTTTGATTTTCTCTAATATCAAACGAGTCAATTTTTACTACCGTTCCTTTTTTAAATGGCTTAAGAACTGTATTAAAGTCTTTTGATTTAAAAAAATTAATTTGTCTGTTTTCCATAAATTAATTTCTTTTTTTAAATGACTGTTTATCTTTCGGAACTATAACCCAAGTAAATAATCAATTTCTTATAAAAAGGAAATTCTCTATTATTTGTAGCAATAATTATGTAGTTATTGAAAAATATTGAATCTCTGTCGTATCTATGTATCTTTATTTCATGTATTTTGTATCTTTTGTGATTCTTTTAAACTTTTTATGTAATCAATAGCATCATCAATATTTTTGTGGAAATTGCATTGACCCAAATAACAACCTATAAATCTTAAAAATTTTCTCTTGCCACCACTAATTTCATATCTATGTATTGTACCGCCATCTATAGGAGCATAAATAAGTTCTGGTAATGCCATATTAATTTTGTATTTAATACTTAATTAAACAATAATTCATGTTCAAATACATTTCCATAGCTCAATCCATATATTTAATAATTTACTTATTTTTGGATAATTATTTATTGAATTCCAAAGTATTATTTGTTATTTATTAATTATTGATATGGATTTTTTATTATGCCAAAAGCATTTAGGCGTTTGTTAAAAAAACTACCAAAAAAAATTCAAACTATAAAATACTCATTTAGAGAGTTTTTATCTACAAAAATATGAAATAGCTGTAGTGGTTAATAAATTTTTAATTTCTATATTTTTGATAAAACATATTCTGTAGAGTTAAATTCTAAACTATATTAAATCTGCAATTTATAAAATATTATGATCAAAGTTTTTACGATATTCACTTTAACTTTGCTTTTTCTATTTAGTAGTCCAGTTTACTCATTAGATAATTCTTCTAAATCACTTGAAAAGTATACTAAAAAGATTTCTAACAAGTTCACTAGAACTTACTGCAACACTAGCAAATTTGGTATTTCTTATGAAGGAGCTTTGGCTTTTGCTATTGGAGAGACTAAAAAGGAATTTAAAAATAATAAACTCAATAAGTTGTTAGATTATTCTCTTCTAAAAAATTCAATAATTAATGATTTAGAAAATAATTGCCAGGTTTATGATTTTGGTATTAGTAATTTAGAAAATTTAAAATTCAACTAGAAAAATGTAAATTGTTAAAGTCTTATTTTTTACCTATCCAATCATTGGGTTTCTCCATCATCCATTCGAAGACCCCCTTAGCATCAAGGTTTTTAGATGCATAAACAAATAAAATTGGAAATATTAAAATTACTGCGCCAATAACTGCTAACTCTATTTTACCGATCCCCATCTCAGTTACTGTTAAAGCAAAATAATTAATCATTATAGTTATTGATTTAAAAGTTATATCTACATAATTTACAAAAAAATTTAATTATTTATCTTCTTTATAAAAAAAACTTAATTGTTTACGGTGAGATATTTGTATAAAGTACCTATTTTATTGATCCAGACTTTTTAATAATTTAAATAATATAATTCTGTTAGATGGTTATGAATCATGAAATTATTATTTTCACACCTATTTTTGCAGTATTGATTGGATTTATAGTTTTTACAATTTTAAAAAAAAGAAAGAGATCAGCAAAAAGTATTTATAAATTAATAGATGATTTAGAAAAAAAATATATATATTAATCTTTTTTGTAGGAAAAGATATTAATCAAATTCTATACCAACTTCTTCTTTTAAATCTCTCTCCAAATCTGGAAGATGGGGTTCAACCCAATGCTCTTTGTTATCAATACCAGCTGCATTTACATAATTCATAATGTGTTGATCCACTTGCTTGTAAAGATCATGCAAATTTAAATCCATACGAATATCATGTGCTATTTCAGAGACTTGTTGTTCTGTTAAACAATGATCTGGATGAAGTAAATCGCAACATGGAATTCTCTTCTCAATCAATTCATTTAGATTGATTTTTATTTCGTAATCTTGATGAACAGTCATTGATTTTAAATCTTTATCATTATTCTAATTATGTTTATGGTTTTGTATATCTTTAGTCAAGAAACTAAGTTCTTTAATACCGATGCAGTAATTTTAGATAAATAGATCTTCCAAATCTTTATACAAATCATCATTCTCTTTTTGGTTTTCTGTAGTGTTGTGGTGATCTATAGCGAGTTCTTTTTTTGAGTTGTAGAAAAGATATCCAAGGGCTCCTAGAAGTAAGGTTGTTGGTAAAATCATTAGCATTTAATTGACTTATAATGAATATAGTGCAACACTTATGTCAGTCAAGTGCTGAACCTTTATTAATTTTTAAATGCCTACCAAGAAAAAAAGAGTTGGTTTTATTCCTAGAGAAGATGTTATGAAAATAATTGATAGGTTGAGCATAGAGAACAATTTAAGTAATTCAAAAATAATAAGTATTTTGGTGGAAGAAGCACTTTCTATAAGAGGTATATTTAACAAAAAAGATGG
This sequence comes from Prochlorococcus sp. AG-418-I21, assembly GCA_003214115.1. Classification (GTDB taxonomy): domain Bacteria; phylum Cyanobacteriota; class Cyanobacteriia; order PCC-6307; family Cyanobiaceae; genus Prochlorococcus_A. Next base: position 14,729 of record QCMA01000024.1, on the reverse strand, counting down.
TAAAGCAATTGAATCATATCAGCTGAATAAACATAATTTAAAAAACTTATCTGATAATTCTGGTAACTTTATAGATAATGAAAAACTCTTAATTGATACTAACTTAGGAAATTATTTTATTCCTAGTAAATCAAGCCATTTAGATGAGGAGAATCAGAATGCATTGGATTTGCAAACTTATAAAAAGTTTTTATCATTCCTAAAATTTCAGGAAATGATGGATAAATATAACACTAAATAAAGTGTTGCTAAGTGATACACTGTGCGTTAAATTAAATTTGTATTTATATGAGATTCGCATATTAAAATTACTATTCACCATTTCAAAAAAAAAATTAAATTCAATTTATCCATAAATATTTATTCCTATGAATTCATCTCTCCCAGTTTTATCTGTAAATCTACTCCCACCAGACAAATTATATTGTAATTTTAATTATTGGAGTTCTTTGTTCTCACAGGATATGCAAATTTTATGGGATAGAGCGCATGGAGTGCCTTTAAAAAAACTGCCAAAAGGGGTTTCTGATATGATTTTTCCTTATTTATTGCTTGCACTTTCAGACTATAAGACTTCTCAAATAAATAAAATGAATGGAATAGGATTAGATAATTTATTAAGTCTTTGGTTTGATAAATACTTATTAAATAAAAATGGTTACTTCGAGCTAATTAAAAAATAATTTTTAATTAGCTCTTTAAATATCAAAATTTAATTTCTACAAAAACTTATTACGCATAAAAACTTTTTTAGTGATTCTTTTCTAATTGGCACATCAATAGTCTTGCTATAAATAAATTAAATGGTTTGATGATGATTTCTTTAAATTTCTTTTTAGCAAATCTGTGTATTGTCGTTTTGATAATGCTAATAAGGAGAGATATAAAATTACGAAAAGCAAGATAAATGAAATTTAATTCAAAGACCCTGAGCTTGATATTGAATCTATTATTTTGCTTTTTTATATTTATTATTTAGATTTTAAGTCTTTATTCATGAATTTTCAAAAATTTCTAAAATTAATATTCAACTTTGATTGACTTTTATTGTTAATGCGATGATAATGACAAAAATAAATTTTTAATTGTGAGTCCTATTTCAGATACTTTTGATGATTTTATTGATGATCTACTTTCATCCGATGTTGATTTATTGAAAGGGGAACTTGATTTTCTTCTTATGCAATATTTATTTAATTCTATAGATTTGAAGGTGATAAATAAATCTAAAATTGAATGCAACGAATCATTAGCCGCTTAATTTTTTATGAAATTCTTTTATGAAAAGATTTGGGTACCTGTTTTTGGTTATATTTTATCAAAATTTGTTTTTTTAATAGAGGGTAAAAAGCAAGTATCTAAAAATCAAAAAAAAATAGATTAATTACTATTGGCTTTGCAAAGTATCTTTAAATACATAATTTAACCTAATATATATTGATAACAACAAAAGATGTTCTTTAAATTTACGAACATATGCATTGTTGAGATATAAAATAATTGCTTTTTAGTAAATTAAAATGAACAAAAATAATATGTTGAAACCATATACAGTGCATTACCGTGATTTTCAAAATATCAGATTAGAAAATTGTTTTTATGCTTTTGACGCTTACGAAGCTAGAACATTAGCCATGGAATTTAATAGGTATTTAAATGAGCATCCAAACAGTATAGATCTAATAAGATGCGAAAAATGAATAAATTTTTTAGTGATCTAAAATAATTTATTTAAACACTTAAGAATTTATCTATAACTGCTTGACTCAAATCACTAGTATTTCCGCTAGCAACAATACCTCCTCGTTGCATTGCATAATATCTATTGGCTTGTCTTACAAAATGCAAGTGTTGTTCAACTAATAAAACACCAATTCCTGTATCTCTAATTATTTGGTTAATTGCATTTTCAATGTCTAAAACTATATTAGGCTGAATACCTTCCGTTGGTTCGTCAAGTAATAGAAGTTGAGGTTTGCCTAGCAATGCTCTTGCAATAGCTAATTGCTGTTGTTGTCCTCCACTAAGATCTCCTCCTTTCCTTGGAAGGAAATCTTTTAGAATTGGGAAAAGGTCATAAATAAATGGATCTATTTTTTTGTTCTTAGATAGTCCACCTGGTAGAGACTCCATTCCTAACATAAGATTCTCTTCTACTGATAGATATGGAATAATTTCTCTACCTTGAGGAACGTAAGCCATTCCTTTCCGAGCCCTCTGATGAGGGGCTTTTCTATTGATATTTTCACCAATTAAATAAATATCGCCTTTTTTTTGTTTTAACAAACCAATTAGTGATTTCAATAAAGTTGTTTTGCCAACTCCATTTCTTCCAATCAAACAAACCATTTCTCCTGATTTAACATTTAAATCTACATCTCTAAGAATATGACTCTCGCCATAATAAGTATTTAATGATTTTATTTCGAGTAAATTTTCCATAACTAGTCCTCAGGCCTTCCTAAATAAACATCAATTACTTTTTTGTCTCTTTGTATGGTTTCCATCGTTCCCTCACATAATACTGTGCCCTGATTTAATACTGAAACATTACTATCAAGTCTTCTTATAAATTCCATATCGTGATCTATTACTACTACGGTATTTTCTCCTGATAAAGATTTTAATAAATCAGCTGTAAGATCAGTCTCTTCATCAGTTAAACCAGCAACAGGTTCATCTACTAACATTAAATCTGGCTTCTGTCCTACTAACATTGCTATCTCGAGCCATTGTTTTTGGCCATGCGATAAAGAACCAGCTTTAGAATCAACTTTTTGAGCTAAATTAACAATCTTCATAAGACGTTCAATCTCATTAAGCTGCTCATCCTTAATACTTTTTTTTATAAGGTTTAAGGGACTTTTAGGAGTTGTAACCGATATTTCAAGATTTTCTTTAACTGTTAGATTTTCAAAGATTCTTGGACTTTGGAATTTTCTTCCAACTCCAAGTCTGGCTATCTTATGCTCCTTTCTACCTATTAAAGATTTCCCTTTAAAAATTACTTCACCTTTTGTAGGCTTAACCTTTCCAGTTATTACGTCGAGAAATGTTGTTTTACCTGCGCCGTTGGGTCCTATTACAGCTCTTAATTCTCCTTTTCTTAAATTTAAATTAAGTTTGTTGAGAGCTAAAAAACCCTCGAAACTAACAGTAATATCTATTAAATTAAGAAGCTCTTTATTATTCATTATCCCCCTCCTTATTTTCAACTTCTAAGCTTGGATAGGTTTCAATCTTTCTTTTCAAACCAAATCTTTGAAGAAGATTCCTAGGACCATCTCCTTGTATCCATCCTAAAACTCCCTCTGGCAGAGCTGTTACAACTAAGATAAATAACCCTCCTTGAATAAACATCCAGCTAGCAGGCAAAGCTTCACTCACTAGACTTTTTGCATAGTTGATGAAAACTGCGCCTAGTATTGCTCCCAATAAGGTTCCTCTTCCTCCAACAGCAACCCATATAACCATTTCTATAGAAAAGGGAACCGTCATAAATTGAGGGGATACTATTCCAGACTGAACGGTATATAAAGCTCCCGAAATTCCTGCGAGACCTCCAGCAATAGAAAATATTATTGTCTTAAAAATAACTGGGTTGTATCCTGTAAACCTAACTCTTGGTTCATCATCTCGTATTCCTATAAGGATATTTCCAAATCTTCCTTTAACTACCCACTTTGCAAAAAACCATGCTGATATAACTAGTATGGCGGTTATCCAAAAGAATATTCTTTGCATGGACTCAGACCCTACCATCTGACCAAATAGTTGTGTTACATCTGTTTTTAATCCATTTGTTCCATTTATAAGTTTTTGTTGTCCATTAAAGAAGTTAAAGAATACAAGAAGAGAAGCTTGAGTAAGTATAGAAAAATAAACCCCTTTGATTCTATTCCTGAAAACAAGAAATCCAATTAAACCTGCAACCAATGCTGGAATTATCCAGATAGCTAAGAAGGTAAAAACAGGCGATCTAAACGGTTCCCAGAAAAAAGGTAATTTTTCAACACCATATAAAGCAAAAAATTCAGGAATATTATTTGGAAATTCTGACGAGCTTGTTATTTGTAAATACATTGCTGCGCAATATCCACCTAGTGCAAAAAATATACCTTGTCCAAGACTTAGTAAACCTGTATATCCCCAGATAAGATCAACACCAAGTGCAACTATGGATAAGGACAAGTATCTTCCTAGGAGGTTTAATCTGAATACAGGGAGTAGAGTTGGTGCTGCAATAATTAGGGCTATTAATATTATCCAAAATGATAATACTATTTTTTTATCAAATTTAATTTTACTTAAGGGCATTAGTTTTCAACCATCCTTCCCTTTTGAGGAAACAAACCTGTAGGTTTAAATTGTAAGAATATAACAATTAGTGCAAATATCATTACTCTTGCCATACTTGTGGTCGCAAAAAAGTTAATTGTGTTTGATAAAGGTAAAGGCATATCTGGCCATATTGATAAGAGCCTGCCAGCTCCAATTAAATCCGTCATTACTCCTATTCCAAATGAAGCAAGTACTGTTCCTAATAAATTTCCTACTCCTCCAAGCACTACAACCATAAAACAACCAACTATATAGTTTCCGCCAACATTAGGTCCTACAGAACCTAAAAGAGATACTGCTACCCCAGCAACTCCTGCTAGGCCAGATCCAATTCCAAAAGTAATTATATCCACTTTTTCAGTAGAAATACCAAGGCAATCACTCATTTGTCGGTTCTGAGTAACTGCTCTTATACGCATCCCCCAAGCACTTTGATTAAGAAATAATGTTATTGCTATTACGGAGATTAGAGTAATGACAATTATCATTAATCTTGTTTTAGGAAATGCAGTGCCAATAATTTCAACCTGACCTCTCATCCATGAGGGCGCTGTTACATCAACATTTCGAGCGCTTGCTCTACTTAGTTTGCTAACAGAGGATGAGATTACGCTACCTGTCAGGACCCCAGTTAAAGCAGCAAATATCCAAGAACTAAATTTAAAATATTTGAAATTTATTGATTCTTTTATTTTTGAAGGGAATGTTGTTGGTAAGAATAAACCAATTAGTAGACTTATAATTAGACCGGTCCCATAAGCTAAAGGTACACTTCTGACAAATTGTTGAAGAATTAAGCTTACGCCCCAAGTTGCGAGAAGTGTTTCTAGTGGACTTCCATAAAGCTTTCTGATTATAGTTTTTTCAAGAAGAATCCCTACTACTCCACTAACAATAAAAGCAAGGAAAATAGAAACTATTATGTACGAATTGTAGAAAGGTTTTAATATGGGTAATTTGAAAATTAATTGTGTTACATATGTTGTGTAAGCCCCAAGCATCATAAGTTCTCCATGGGCAAGATTTATTACACCCATAAGACCAAAAACAATTGCTAGACCTAATGCAGCAACAAGTAGTACAGATCCGATTGCAACACCATTAAAAAGACTATCGAGAAGTAACTCCAATTTAGAAAAAGAAAATATTTGATTATATAAAATAAAAGGAGGCGTTAACCTCCTCTTATTTTGAAGTATAGGTTTTAATTAGATTAAAGCTTATACTTTTCTCCTTTTGAAGGATCTGTCCAGTCGCAAGCAAATCCTTTTGAACTTGGATGCTTTTGGTTCCATGCTTGAGGAAGAACAACTCCTGTCTCTTCAAGGATTGTAAATCCACCCTCTGCATTAATCTCCCCAATTCTTACTGTTTGAGATAAGTGGTGATTAGGCATAACTTCAACTGGACCTTGTGGAGCATCAAACTTTTGTCCAACAAGGGCTTCCCTCACTGCGTTGTCGTCGAATGTTCCAGCATCTTCAACTGCCTGTTTCCATAAATAAACCATGTTATAGGCAGATTCTTGTGGGTCAGCTACAACTCGATCAGCTCCCCATCTTTTCTTGAAACTTGCAGCAAATTTCTTAGATGCAGGAGTATCAATTGACATCATGTAGTTCCAAGCACCGTAGTGACCTTCAAGAAACTCGGGACCAATTGTACTAATCTCTTCTTCAGCAATTGAATAGTTCATTACGTAGTAGCCACTTGAAGGTGTGATACCTGCGTCTTGAATCTGTTTGAAGAATGCAACGTTTTGGTCACCATTAAGTGTATTAATGATTATTCCACCTTCAGGAAGCGCCTTTTTGATTTTTGAGATAATTGGAGCAACTTCAGTATTTCCTAATGGAAGGTAATCTTCTCCAACAACTTTACCTCCTAACTGTTTTACTTGAGCTTTTGTGATTGTGTTTGAAGTTCTTGGGAAAACATAATCAGAGCCAACAAGGAAGAAATCTCCACCGGCCGCGGGAGAACGCTTATACATGAAATCTGTAGCGGGTTCTGACTGTTGGTTTGGTGTGGCTCCAGTATAGAAAATGTTGTTAGAACATTCTTGAGCTTCATACTGAATTGGGTAGTAAAGGAAAGCATCCTTTGATTCGTAGACTGGCAACATTGCTTTTCTACTTGCAGATGTCCAACCACCAAATACGACAGGAACTCCGTCTTGGTCTATAAGTTTCTTAGATTTTTCAGCAAAAGTAGGCCAATCAGATGCACCATCTTCAACTATGTATTCTATTTTGTAGCTTTTACCGCCAACTGTTACACCACCGGCAGCATTTATCTCTTCAATAGCCATTTTTTCAGTATCAACAAGGGTTGATTCAGAAATTGCCATTGTTCCAGATAACGAATGCAAAATACCAACGGTTACTGTGTCATCGAAACTTCCGGAGGTTCCACCTCCACCGCATGAAGTTGCTGTGACCGCAAGTGAGGCAGTAGCTAATCCTGCCAAAATACGCCTTGAAATTCTCATGAATTAGGATAAATTAAGTAGTTAACCCTCATTAGGGGGATAAAATAAAAGTTATTAACGAGTGAGGATTCGTTTTGTATCAGTCGTAACTTTTTGTTGAATCCAATATATTCGTAATGAACATTTTTCTACTTTCGATTGTTGGGAATATGTGATTCTAAAAATTGGGTTATTTCTTCAACTCCAACGCCGCTACTAAGGTTGGTAAAAAACCAAGGTTTACCTTTTCTCATAAATTCAGTATCACTTTTCATAATATTTAAATCTGCACCAACCATATCTGCTAAGTCAATTTTGTTTATTAATAATAAATCCGATCTTGTTATCCCTGGGCCCCCTTTTCTAGGAATTTTGTCTCCAGCAGATACATCAATCACATATATTGATAAATCTACAAGTTCCGGACTAAAACTAGATGCAAGATTATCACCTCCACTTTCTACAAAAACAAAATCTAAAGGATTATATTTATATTCTAAATCTAAAACTGCATTTTTATTTAAGGAACAATCCTCTCTTATAGCTGTATGAGGACATCCTCCTGTTTCAACACCAACTATCCTTCCTTCCTCTAAAACTTTTTTATTTATTAGAAAGTTAGCATCTTCTTTGGTATAAATATCATTGGTGACAACTGCTATCTCATAATTTTTTTTTAGGCTTAAGCATAGAGTCTCTACTAATGCAGTTTTTCCTGACCCTACAGGCCCAGCAACTCCTACTCTCAATTTACTGCTCATAAATTAATTTCTAAAAAGTTTTGTATAAAGGTCATTATGATTTTGTTGTGCCATAGCTAAACCTACATTGCCAAAATAGATGTCATCAATTTCTTTGTCCATAATTTCTTTAGAAACTTTTGAAATTATTGCTAATAAATCTCTCTGAATTAATTGTGCTTTTGTTGAACCAATAGGAATAATCCTTAGTGCTGCACTTAGTTGGTTTGCACTCCATGCGTAGAAAAAATTCTCAACCATTTCTAACTTTGTAATTTCAAAACAATAACAAGCCCAACTCCACGCTAAAGGCCAGGAATTTTTTTTATTTTTTGTATATAGATATTCAAATCCAAATTCTTTGTTTAAATCAAAGAGAGATTTTGCCATTTGAGTTTGTTGTTCTCTCATTTCGACAGAATCTTTTGATGAGAGGATCCATTTATCCAAACTCATTAGCTTTTTCAAATTATTTTTTAAATTTTTGCCGTCGTTTAGCTCATTGAAAATGTCAAAAAAATCTAATAATAGTCTCCCATCTAGTCTAATCTGGCCAATTTTTAGTTCACTTATGATTAATTCTTTTATCGAATTTAAGTCTTTTAAATCTTTATTATTTAGGTAACTCTCTAATCCCTCCGAATAACAAAATCCTCCAACTGGTAAGTTAGGGCTTATTAATAAATATTTTAATAGGTGACTTTTACTCATGACTATGGGCACCACTTTCAGGAAAAAATTTTTTCTGGGTATTTACGGTATCAACATTAAAGTGTTTAAGCATATTTTCAATTACGTAATCACATTTTGTTAGGAGAATGTCTTCTTCAATTTCTACTTCTACATGCCTATTTCCAAGATGATAAGCAGTTTTAATAAGTTCAATTTTAGAATTTGAACTTATTTCAATTAAATTTTCTGTTTTGGCAATTATCTCTACATAAAAATTGGACTCATTAGTTGAAAGAATATCTCCATCATTTAATTTGCCCTCTCTAGGTAATTGTAAAATTATTTCTTGATCACAGTCGGTTAATCTTTTGCCTCGTAAGATTCTTCTTTCATCTGAACTTAAGGTAAGTTTTAAAAATGATCCTAATTGAGGTCTATCCTTAATCCAATCAGTTACAACTATTTGTTTATTCATTCTCATAATCAAAATTTTTGGTTACTTTAATTTAGTAATTAAAGAAAACAATTTATGATTAAAACTTCTTGGGAAGGTAATTGTTTCTTAAATTTTTTCAATAATAAATCAAGTTTAGGAAATTTTAATAAAACAATCTTTAAATCTAAATCAACTTCTCCTTATAAATTATTAAAGTCTACGCATGATCAGGAGGGCAGATGCATCTTACCTGTTCTTCATACTGCAGGGGGACTTGTTGGCGGGGATTTACTTGAGTTTGAGGTAAATCTTGAAAAAAACTCTAAAGTATTGTTGACTACTTCTTCAGCTCAGAAAGTATATGGATCAGTTGGAATATCTAAAATTAATCCAAAAGGAACTTTTTCAAAGCAAAAAAATCTCATAAAGATACTTGATAATTCTCACTTGGAATATCTCCCCCAAGAAACAATTATCTTTGCAAATGGTTTATATGATCAAAAGTTTAAAGTATCTATTTCAGAAACTTCAAGTTTTTTATTTACTGATTTGGTAAGACTTGGAAGATCTTCCTCTGGAGAGTCTATTGAAAGTGGAGTTTTTAGGTCTAAATTAGAAATTATGAGAAATAATGATTTATATGATGATTGGGAATATGTTGATCAAATTGAATTATCCAAGGCAAGTTATGTGGCCAAGTCAGGGATGGATTACATGCCTGTTTTTGGCTCCTTAATTTGGATTTGCGAAAAAGATTTTTCCAAATCAAAAGTAAAAAATCTTGTGGGAAATATAAAAAAGATTTTCAATGAAACTGATAATAATTTATCTATTGGAATCCTTGAAAATGGAATTTCTGTAAGATTTCTTGGGAGTTCTTCTCAAGATGCTAGAAAATGTTTTTTTTGTATTTGGAAACAAATTAGGTCTGTTAGTGGATTTTGTGAGCCAAAATATCAGGGTGTATGGCCTTTACAAGATTCTATGAATTATTAATTATGTTCATAGAGAACCTTTTTAAAGAATTTATAGATTAATTTTTTATTATGCATCTTTCACCTCAAGAAAAGGATAAATTATTGATTTTTTCTGCTGCTCTCTTAGCTGAGAGAAGGCTTAGTCGAGGTATTAAGCTAAATTATCCTGAAACAATTGCTTATTTGAGTTTTCAAGTTCTTGAGGGAGCCCGAGATGGAAAAAATGTAAGTCAATTAATGTCAGAGGGAACTACCTGGCTTTCAAAATCACAAGTTATGGAGGGAATTCCTGAAATGGTTGATGAAGTCCAAATAGAAGCAGTTTTCCCTGATGGGACAAAGTTAGTTACTATTCACAATCCGATTAAATAGTTATGAGTAATTTAATTCCTGGCGAAATAATTCCTGAACAAGGTGAAATTGAATTAAATCTTGGTAAGGAAGTTAAAACAGTAAAAGTTTCTAATTCTGGAGATAGACCTGTACAAATTGGATCTCATTACCATTTTTTTGAAGCTAATAAGGCTTTAATTTTTGATCGAGAAATAACACTTGGTATGCGTCTTGATATTCCTGCAGGAACAGCAATTAGATTTGAACCTGGAGATACAACTGATGTCAAATTAGTTCCATATACAGGTTTAAGAATTGCACATGGTTTTAATTCATTGGTTAACGGTTCTTTAGATTCTTAAAATTATGTCCTATAAAATTGACAGAAATACTTATGCGCAAACTTACGGACCCACTACAGGAGATAGAGTAAGGCTTGCTGATACCGAACTTTTTATAGAAGTAGAAAAGGATTTAACTACATACGGAGATGAAGTTAAATTCGGTGGAGGTAAAGTTATTAGAGATGGGATGGGACAGTCTCAAGTAAGAAGAGCTGATGGAGCTGTAGATACCGTAATAACTAATGCTTTGATCATTGATTGGTGGGGAATAATTAAGGCTGATGTGGGTATAAAAGATGGAATGATTTTTGAAATTGGTAAGGCCGGAAATCCTGATATCCAGGATAATGTCAATATTGTTATTGGTGCATCAACAGAAGTAATAGCTGGAGAAGGCCATATTCTTACTGCAGGTTCAATAGATACCCATATACATTTTATATGCCCCCAACAAATTGAAACAGCACTGGCTTCTGGAATTACAACTATGTTGGGAGGAGGAACTGGACCTGCAACTGGCACAAATGCTACTACTTGTACTCCGGGTTCTTTTCATATTTCAAGGATGCTTCAATCTGCAGAAGCATTTCCCATGAATTTAGGTTTTTTTGGAAAAGGAAACTCAACAAACGAGAAAAATCTTATTGATCAGGTTGAAGCTGGTGCATGTGGATTGAAGCTTCATGAGGATTGGGGAACAACTCCGTCTACAATAAATTCTTGTCTTAATGTTGCAGATAAGTTTGACGTACAAGTATGTATTCATACTGATACTTTGAATGAGGCAGGCTTTGTTGAAGATACCATCAACGCTATTGCAGGAAGAACTATTCATACTTTTCATACCGAAGGCGCGGGTGGAGGTCATGCACCAGATATTATTAAAATTTGTGGAGAAAAAAATGTTCTTCCAAGTAGTACTAATCCAACAAGACCCTACACGAGGAACACATTAGAAGAACATCTTGATATGTTAATGGTTTGTCATCATTTAGATTCTAAAATCCCAGAAGATATTGCATTTGCCGAATCAAGGATCAGAAGAGAGACTATTGCAGCTGAGGATATCTTGCATGATATAGGTGCCTTTTCAATTATTGCTAGTGATTCTCAAGCTATGGGAAGAGTTGGTGAAGTAATTACAAGAACATTTCAAACCGCTCATAAAATGAAAGTCCAAAGAGGGCCGCTACCACAGGATTCTGATAGAAACGATAATTACAGAGTAAAGAGATATATTTCTAAAGTCACAATTAATCCTGCTATAGCTCATGGTATTGATAAGCATGTTGGTTCTATAGAGAAGTGTAAAATTGCGGATTTAGTATTGTGGAAACCTTCCTTTTTTGCGGTAAAGCCTGAATTAGTTGTTAAAGGAGGGTCTATAGTTTGGTCCCAAATGGGTGATGCAAATGCTTCAATTCCTACTCCAGGTCCTGTACATGGTCGGCCTATGTTTGCAAGTTTCGGCCAATCTCTAATTGCGAGTTCTTTTACTTTTTTAAGTAAAAACTCAATTGATCAAAATATTCCAAATAAATTAAGTTTACAAAAGAAATGTATTGCCGTAGAAAATACCAGAAATATCGATAAATCACTCTTAAAACTTAACAGTAAGCTGCCAAATATTTCAGTTGATCCTCAAACTTATGAAGTTTTTTCTGATGGGGAACTTCTTACTTGTGAACCCCTTGATGAAGTCCCAATGGCTCAAAGGTACTTTTTACTTTAGAAGTTTTTAATTAATTCTTTTTCAGTTGACTTTATATCTTGTGACCCAGCAATTGCCAAATCTTCTTGTAGTTTGTTCTCACAAGATAGAACTCTTGACCAACTAGGTAACTGCTGTGTCGTAGGGGAAGCTAGGTAATCTTCTGTAGCCGGTCTCAATAGTTTGGCAAATTTTTGTACTGATAGCTCTTCTTCGTGCCTGTCGTATGGAAGTTGATTAACTGCTGAATCTAATCCAAATTGTTTGACTCTATCTTCGCCAACTCTTTTGTAGAGAACTTCTAATGTTGCTAGTTGAGTGCTAGTTAAGGTCTCGGCCTGATGCTCCATAAGACCTCTTAAAACACTTGAAAGTATTTCTGTACACATTTTTTGCAATCCTTCTTTAGAAGAATCACCAATGTTCTTATGTTTATGATCAAATAAACCTAGGTCAACTTGGGCTATTTTGGAGGTTCTAACGTTTCTATAAACCTCTGATAATAGGCCTATTTCAAGCCCCCAGTCACAAGGTATTCTTAAATTCATAGCAAGGTCTTTTGTAAAAGCAAATTCACCGGCTAATGGGTATCTAAATGATTGGAGATATTGTAAAAATGGACCCTTCCCAACTAAATGCTCAAGACTTGCTAATAAAGGTCCCACAAATAATCTTGTTGCCCTACCTTGCAATTGATTTGTTTCTAAAGATAACCGGCTGTAAAAAGCCTTTACGTATGATATTCCATATGATTCATCTAGAAGTGGAAGTATCATTCTTGAAGGATACAAAGGACTAAAAGTTCTTATATCAGCATCAAAAAGAGCCACAACTTCTGATTTTCTAGTCGCAACTCCTATACCTTGCCAGACAGCCCATCCTTTACCTGGAGTACCTAAAAGTTCCAATCCATTTTTTTCTTGGCTTTTTAAAAGCTCTATTACAGAGGGAGAATTAGTCCATTGAACATGAACTGGGAATGGCATTGAGTCAAAAAATGATTTTGCTGCTTTAACCTGTTCAACAGTTTTAGCAGAGAGAGCAACAACTAATTCATTTAAGCCTGTAAGATTTTTTAAGACTTCTCTTATGTCTTTTAATGCTGGACGCTCAAACTCTTCATATAAGCATGGTATTAATATACTAGTTGATCTTTTTTTAAGACTTTTGTTTAATTCTTTTAGTAAATTTCTTGTAACTCCATATTCATGTATTGTTGTGATTAAACCTTGTTGAAAGTCCATTTTCTAATTGATGTGCAGAATAGTATTAATACTTCGATGATTTTTTCAAAGTGAAGCAAATTGATTCAGAGAAAAAATTAGATAGATTAAAAATTGATAAATTGTTAAAAACAATTTATTCAAATAATACTACAGAAGAAATTAATTTTATTTCAAATCAATTATTACAGATTTTAGATGATTTCTCAGAGAAATCTGCTTATGAAGAAATAAGAGAGAAGGAAAGGTGGAATGAATCTCATTCGGTTTTGATAACTTATGCAGATAGTATTTATAGAAATGGCGAGGCATCATTAATTACTCTTCGAGACTTGTTAAGTAAATATTTTGGCAGTCTTTCTAAAGTTGTACATATTCTCCCTTTTCTGAAATCCACAAGCGATGGGGGTTTTGCTGTCTCAAGTTATGATTCCTTGGAAGAAAAATTTGGTGGTTGGGATGATCTTAAAAGTATTTCTAAAAATCACGATTTGATGGCTGATTTGGTGTTGAACCATGTTTCTTCATCTCACCTATGGGTTCAACAATTTATCAAATCCCAGGAACCAGGTATATCAAATGTTTTTTCGCCAGAACAAAATCTTGACTGGTCAAATGTAGTTAGACCAAGAAGCTCCTCATTGTTTTCTCAAATAAATACTGAAGATGGTCCTAAACAAGTTTGGACAACTTTTGGTCCAGATCAAATTGATTTGAATTGGCATAATCCAAAAATGACTCTTGAGTTCTTAAATTTAATTATTACTTATTTATCTAATGGAATTAAATGGTTAAGGCTTGATGCTGTAGGTTTTATTTGGAAGGAATCAGGGACAACATGCTTACATTTGCCAAAAGCACATTCAATTGTGAAACTCTTGAGAGTTCTTTTAAATAATCTTCTTGAAGATGGTGTTTTAATAACTGAAACTAATGTTCCTCAGAAGGAAAATTTATCTTATCTGATTCCTGATGATGAAGCCCATATGGCATATAATTTTCCATTACCTCCTCTTCTCCTAGAAGCAATTATTACTTCAAAAGCTGATATTCTTAATTCATGGATTTTTGATTGGCCAATATTACCTGTCGATACTACGATGTTTAATTTTACTGCATCACATGATGGCGTTGGTTTAAGAGCTCTTGAGGGTTTAATGAGTGAGCAGAGAATTAAAGATTTATTAATTAATTGTGAAAAAAGAGGGGGCTTAGTAAGTCATAGACGTTTATCAAATGGTGATGATAAACCCTATGAATTAAATATTAGTTGGTGGAGCGCAATGGAAGACTCAAGTAGAGATTCTAATCGATTACAGTTCGAGAGATTTATCTTGACTCAATTACTAGTAATGGCTCTTAAAGGTGTTCCTGCTTTTTATTTGCCAGCATTACTTGCTTCCGAAAATGATATTAAAAGTTTTTCTATGACAGGTCAAAGAAGAGACCTCAATAGAGAAAAATTTAAATTAGACAATCTTT
>QCMA01000023.1 GCA_003214115.1 Prochlorococcus sp. AG-418-I21 | reverse complement strand
TTTCGGTACTCCTGTTACAAAATTAGAAGACTTAACTCAAGCACTAGCGACTCACGCAATAAAAGCATCTGAAAAAATGAGAAGTCAGAATTTGCAATCATCTAATATTAGAGTATTTGCAAGAACCAGTAAGTATTCAAGTCAAAATTATCAAAGAAGTGCTCATAGAAAACTTACAAATGCAACAGTCGACACAAATACTATTTTAAAAATAGTAGTTGAATTATCTAAAGAAATTTATAATCCCGAATATAAATTTTCAAAAGCTGGCGTTTTAATGCAGGATTTAACTAATAGCGAATATTTACAGCAATCAGTTATCAATTACAAATCTCAGAAAGATCTAAAAAAATCAGCAAATCTAATGAGTACTATTGATTTATTAAATAAAAGATTCAATAACAATGCAATTACATGGGCTATTACAAAAACGCAAAAAAGTTGGAAGATGAATAAGAATTTCTTAAGTCGCTCATCTACAACTGATATAGACCACCTCCCAACTATAGTAAAGTAAAAAAAAAATGGAATTTATAATATTTTTAAGCAAATTAGATAAAGAGATTCTTGACTTATTAATAAAAGCAAACTATATAGTTGAAGAAAATAAAATCGAATGTCTCTTAAATAAAGAAATAAAAGGCTTACATAATTTTGTAGAAAATAAAATAATAATATGTACTGAAAATGCAAAAAGGAAAACAAATTATAGAAATGAAAAGAAGCGACCAAACAAAGATAACTTCAAAACAGAATTGGCAGTAAGAAAAGCATTAAGGCATGAAGCTACTCATGCCATACAAAAATGTAACAACAATAAGACCGTAGGGGATATAAAAAATTTAGAAGGTAAATTACATCAAAGTAAGAGGAAATCATTAGAGTTCTCTACTTCAAATTTTTCTGGAACTTATGCAAAAGAAGTGGAAGCTTATATTCTTGAAGACAAGCCTAAAAAAGTAGCAAAAATGATTAAAAAATACTGCTTATAAATTTAAATAAAATATGTTAACTAGCAATAAAATTGCCACAGCGTTGTTTATCTAAAAAATTTATATGTTGTCTTTCCAAGTAATATAATTCCTGAAATTTAATAGCATCTGAGTTTAAATCCTTAAAAAGATCATCGATCTCTTTATTAGTGTCAGATAAACCTGAAGAGGGATTATCAATCAAGATAGATATACAATTTTCTAAAGTTTTTAATCTTTGAGATCCCCAGGATTCGATCAAGTGTCTACATCTTTTTAAAGAATTATATTTCTCAAGAAGTGATAAAGATCCAAGTAAATTATCTTTAGGATTACTCAGCAATGTTAAAAACAATTCATTTGGATTAACAAAACTATTAATTTTATTTGATGAATCAGGATTATTAAGAGCTAAATAGTCAGGTAGAAGAGAAATTAGGTTAATGGCAGAAAACTCTTTTTGAAGAATTTGACTATTTGATTGTTTTAATTCATTTAAATAATTTAAACCAAAATTACTTTGCTCAATTTTTGAAATAGCTTCCCATAAGTTTTGAATATAATTCGTATTAAAGCCATTAATTTCTCTTTTGATAAATTCATCGCGAATAAAAAGCCGAAGATCAGGACAATGTAAATAATAAAAAATTATTTCCGATTCATTTTTTTCACGTCGAGAAATTTCATTGGGTTGTTCAAATTTCTTTGATCTGCCATGCCAACGAAATCCCTTAACTTGATTTCTTAAATCTTGTTCAAACTGTATCGCCAACCTTGCTTGTCCCTTACTTAATCGTTCGGAAACTTTTTGTAAGTAATGGGTTCTTGTTGATGATTGAGGTAATTTGCTTAACAATTTTACCAATGAAGAAATAACACTCTGGAAGTTTTCAGACTTACTTAAATCTTTATCTCTAAAGATCTGATCAATCTCCCAATCAATCCAAAAGGATGAATTATCAATTAAATTAAAATAATCTTCTCGAGTATGAATATTCAAGAATTCGTCAGGATCTTTGAAATCATTAAGTTGAAGTATCTTAAGATTAATTTGATCATGGAGAGATAAGCTTTCGACTTCTTTTATTACCCTTTTTGTAGCTGATATCCCTGCATTATCAGAATCAAAATTCAAAATTATATTTTTATTATCTGTACATCTACATAGTTGAGAAATTTGATACTTATTTAATGCAGTACCAAGGGATGCTACAGAATTAGCGATACCTTTTGAATGAAGAGAAATTACATCAAAGTAGCCTTCAACAACAATAGCTTTATCCCTTTTTCTAATATTGCTAGAGGCTTTTTCGAAGGCAAATAACATTTTTCCCTTTTCAAATACCTCTGATTCAGGAGAATTAAGATATTTAGGTTCCTGACCATCAAGGGATCTTCCACCAAAGGCAACTACTCTTCCCTGCATGTCATGTATTGGAACAATTAATCTATTTCTAAAACGATCATAAATCTTATCAAAATTATCTTTAGAAATTGCAAGGCCAGAAGCTAATATTAAATTAATAGGAAATTTTTCTACATTGGATAGATAGTTAAATAAATCATTCCATGAGTTTGGGGCAAACCCCAATTCAAAGTCATCAATAATTTTATTACTCAAGTTTCTCTTGGATGTTAAATATTTCATAGCCTCTACACCAAGAGAATTATTTAATTGAGACTTAAACCAATTTTTAGTGACTCTTAATATTTTATAAAGCTCTTCCTTTCTTGATAATTGTTTTTTATAGGCCTCTACTTGAGGACCCTCAAGATTTTCAACATTGATATTATTTTTTTTAGCGAGAGAAAGTACAACATCTGAAAAATTTGCACGAGTAAATTCCATTAAAAATTTAATTGAGTTACCACCAGCACCACAAGAAAAACAATAATAGAATTGTTTACTTGGTGATACTGTCATAGATGGCTTAGTATCATCATGAAAAGGACAAATTCCAACAAATTCCTTGCCTTTCTTCTTAAGAACAATATGTTCAGATATGACGTCAACAATATCTGCCTTTTCCTTAACCTCTTGAATAGTTCTTGGGTGTATAGAATGAACCATTGAGATTTTAATCAAAAAATAAATAATAATTTATTTGTTATAGGTCAAAATCCTATAAGAATCTACTTAATTTCACAATAAAACTATTTTTGTAAATGATAAACATCTCAGAATTAGAAAAAAAATTTAATTCATTAAATAAGTTCAATTTGGTATTTGCCTCATTCTTCTTTAGTTTGATGACTTTGTGCGTAAAAAATATTGATAAAAGGATACCTATTTATGAATTAGTTTTATTTAGATCATTGTTCAGTTTAATAATTACATTATTCATAATTAATCTAAAAAATATAAATCCTTGGGGCAAAAATAAACCATTACTTATCTTAAGAGGTACTTTTGGAACTTTAGCTTTAATTTGTATTTTTTATGCGATTAGAAATATGCCTCTTAGTATATCTACTGTCATTCAGTACACATATCCTATTTTTATATCTATATTTGCAGTCGTATTTATAAACGAAAAAATAACTCGAAATTTGGTTATTGCTTTAATTATTGGTTGGATTGGAATATTAGTAATAATAAACCCGAGTCAATTATCAAATATAAACGTTGAAATTGAAAAAGTTTCAATATTCATAGCATTTCTTGGGGCAATCTGCACTGCATTGGCTTACATTACAGTTAGGAAACTTTCATTTACTGAAGATGTTTATGTAATTATTGAATATTTTCCACTTGTTTCTTTTATAACTTTATTGCCAATTGTATTAATCAACTGGGTTACTCCAAATTTGAATGAATTAATTTGGATAATAGGCATTGGCCTTTTTACACAATTAGGTCAGACTTTCTTAACTATAGGATTAAAAAATTTACCTGCTTCTGAAGCTTCAACAATTAACTATTTACAAGTTTTATTCGGATCAATTTGGGGGGTTTTGTTTTTTAGTGAAATAATAAACATAAATTTTTTATTAGGTGCCACACTTGTTT
Organism: Prochlorococcus sp. AG-418-I21; assembly: GCA_003214115.1. Classification (GTDB taxonomy): domain Bacteria; phylum Cyanobacteriota; class Cyanobacteriia; order PCC-6307; family Cyanobiaceae; genus Prochlorococcus_A. The sequence continues at coordinate 14,074 of QCMA01000023.1, read as the reverse complement.
TATTAGGAACTTTTATATCTACTACCAAAATAATCAAAAAGACATAGAATACAAAAAGAATAAATAAAAATGGTGAAATTTTTCTATTTATCTTTATTGTGTTGTTTTTCTCCTATTGTTCCAGTTAGTGCGACTACCCCAAAGTCAGTAACTTGTACAAGAACTGAATATAGAGAGGAGTACATTCCTGGAACGAAATCAAACCCAGGCTACGTAAGAAGTTATGAAGCAGAGGTTGTAATACCTTGTGGAGGTCAAAGTAATGCTCAAAAAATAGATGATAATGACTGTAGTGAAGGCTCTGTTATTGGAGGTATTCTTGGCGCTGGAATAGCACTATCCACCTCTAGAGGGAAAGATAGATTTTGGGCCGTCCCTGCAGGTGGAACTGCAGGAGCGCTAATTGGTTGTCAGGTGGACGGAGGTTAATTGATTAGTTGGATAAACGGAGAATTTGTTGAATTATGGCAAACTGATCAAAAATTTTTTATTTTAATAAATTGTCAGGGATTAGGATATGAAATACAAATACTTGAGTCCTTTTTTATCAAATTAAAAACAAATCAAATAAGCAATAAAAAAATTACTCTCTGGATAAAACATATTAAGAAAGAAGATTCAGATTTATTATTTGGCTTTACATCAAAAGATCAAAAGAATTTCTTTATTGAAATTTTAAACATTCGAGGTGTTGGATCTCAAATTGGTATAGCGATATTAAATAAATTTTCCATTACTGAATTTATCAATGCAATAAAAACACAAAACAAAAAATTAATTTGTTCAGTACCTGGTATAGGACAAAAAATGAGTGATCGGTTAATTTTAGAATTAAAAAGTAAATTTAAAAGTGAAATACAATTTGAAGATGAAAAAGTTAGAGATGAATTTGAGATAAAGGATCCTGAAATTAATAAAATTATAGAGGACCTTAATTTAACCCTTCAATCATTAAATTACAAAAATAAAGAAATAAAGACTATTTTGCCAATTATTATTAAAGAAGTAGATCTCATTGCTATAAAAGAAAATAATTTATTATTTGAAAATCTATTGAAATTAGCGATGAATTATCTAGATAATGATATTGGTAATTTAGCTAGATGACGTAGTATCATAGAATAAAGGAAAAAATTTTTTATGTCATTAGATACAGCTGAAAAACAGAAGCTGATTGAAACTCATCAAGTTCATCCTACAGACACAGGTTCAGTTGAAGTGCAGGTGGCAATGCTGTCTAAAAGAATATCGAAATTAAGTGACCATCTCCAAGGAAACATTCATGATTTCGCTTCAAGGCAAGGATTATTAAAAATGATTGGTAAACGAAAAAGATTACTATCTTACATAAAAGACAAAAATGTTCAGAAATATCATGATTTAGTAAAGAAAATAGGAATCAGAGGATGATTGCAATTAATGAATAAAAAGCAATCTAAAAAAAAGACACAAAATAAAAAGAAAAAAAAATATACTGAAAAAACTTCTTTTGCTAATCTAGAAAAAACATCTAATAAAGTTACTACCCCAAAGCGATCCTCAAGTGGGATACCTAAATATGTTGCTGATAGAATGGCAAGAAGAATATTTTTTACAGCAGGAATACCGACAATATTAGGAATGTCGGTTTTTGTTATCAGCTACATTATCGTTACAAGAAATATTGCTGAAATACCCCCTTCCTCAACAATTGCTATTTCGGCCTTGTTTTTTTTATTAGGTCTAGCAGGATTAAGTTTTGGAATATTATCAGCTAGTTGGGATAAGGAGCCTGGATCTTTTTTTGGTATTGAAAATATTCCAATGAATATACAACGAGCAAAAGCTGCCTTTAAACCTGCTACTCAAAATTTTGAGGATAAAAGTTAATCTAGGAAACTAAGGATTTCAAATTAACTTGGAATGATTTATCTTCTAATAATTTGCGTGCGCCTTGAATATCTCCAACACAGAATTGTTCACCAAATTTAACGTAGGTAACACTATTTTTATTTCTTACTGCAGCTAAAACTGGAATCTTGATTCCACATCTATCTTTATCTGGTTTAAATTTAGTTAAACAGTTTCTCAAGGTATTTTGTACTCTTACATCTGATGCTTGAGAACTTTCAAGATTAATGATGAGTAATTTAAGGTTATCTATTTCTCTGCAATCATCAATTATTAATTGAGTCTTATCACTTTTTTTATCTATTGTTCCCCACACCAACAATCTAGTATCAGTTAAAAGAAATTCTGATAATCTTACATAGGTTTTAGGAAAAACTATTGCTTCGCAACTTCCAGAAAGATCTTCTAACTGAACTATAGCCATCCTATCTCCTTTTCTCGTTGTAATTTGCTTTAAATCAGGAATCATTCCAACTAAAGAGACTTTGGTTCTATCTTTTGTTTCTTCTAACTGAGAAATGCTTATAGGTGATACGAGTTTTGCTGGCTTAGTTAAGTGCTTTAGAGGATGATCAGATAAATAAAAGCCTAATAGCTGTTTTTCTAACTTTAATTTCTCAATAAGTGAATAATCATCAACCTTAGCTAATTGTGAATTTGAAAAAGCAACATTAGAAAATTCTTCTTTAGAGTCAAATAGATTTCCTTGGCCAGATAATCTATCACGATTTCTTGAAGAGGCCCACTCAATAACATGCTCAAGATCTGACAATAACTGAGCTCTATTATTATCATTTGAAAACTCGTCTAGTGCTCCACAATGAATAAGAGATTCAAGACTTCTTTTGTTAAGAATATTAGAAGGCAAACGGTCGCACAAATCCGATAATGACTTAAAAATTCCAAAATTATTTCGGTTTTCAATTATATTTCTTATTGCAGAATCCCCTAAATTCTTAATTGCAGATAACCCGAATAAAATCTGATTATTCTTAATAGTGAAATCAACACCAGAAAAATTAATGCTTGGCGAAATAACTTCTATTCCCATGGAATAACAATTAGAAATATATCTTTGCATCTTGTCGCTAGAGCCAGAATTAACGCTTAAAAGGGCTGCCATATATGCAACAGGAAAATGGGCTTTCAAAAATGCAGTTTGATAAGTTACAGCACCATAAGCTGTTGAGTGGCTTTTGTTAAAACAATATTCTGCAAATAAAACCATCTGATCAAAAAGATCATTTGCTAATTTTTCATTTACACCTTTCTTCATAGAACCATCTACAAAAATATTCCTATGCTTTACCATTTCAGAAACTTTCTTTTTCCCCATCGCTCTTCGAAGTAAATCAGCATCACCAAGAGAATAACCGGCTAGGTCTTGAGCAATTTTCATGATTTGTTCTTGGTAAACCATAATTCCATAAGTTTCAGTGAGAATTGACTTAATAAAAGGATGAGGGAAATCAATCTTTTCATTCCCATTTTTTCGATTTATAAATTTAGGTATTAGGCCTGCATCAAGAGGACCAGGCCTATAAAGAGCAAGTATGGACGAAATATCCTCTAGAGAGTTAGGTTTGAAATCCTTAACGACCTGTTTCATTCCGGAAGATTCAAGTTGAAAAATACCTTCAAGATCTCCTCTCCCAATAAGCTCAAAGGTTTTGCCATCATTTTGTGGTAACTCATCAATGTTTATTTTCCTTCCAGTAGATTGATTAATAAGAGAAACTGTCTTTTCAATCATCGTAAGATTCTTAAGACCCAAGAAATCCATTTTCAATAATCCAAGTGATTCAATATCGTCCATAGAATATTGGGTTATTATTTGCCCTTCATTATTTCTTTGAAGAGGTACAAGTTCGTCAAGAGGATCTGATGCGATAACAACTCCAGCAGCATGAACTCCATATGTTTTATTAGTTCCTTCAATTCTCAAAGCCAAATCAACCCATTTTGTCACCCTATTATCATTAATATATTTTTCTCTAAACTCTTGGCTAGGTGAATTCTTGTCAATCATTTCATTTAATTTATAAGGTTTTCCTCTTACAACCGGTATTAACTTAGCCAATTTGTCCGCTTCTCCATAAGGTATATCTAAAACCCTTGCAACATCTTTTAAAACTGCCTTAGAGGTCATCTTATTGAAAGTAATTATTTGCGCAACTTTATCCTCTCCATAACGATTAGTAACATAATCAATAACCTCATTTCTCCTATCAATACAAAAGTCGGTGTCAATATCTGGCATTGACTTTCTTGCTGGATTTAAAAATCTCTCAAACAACAATCCATGCTCAACAGGATCTATATTTGTAATTTGAAGAGCATAGGCTACTAATGAGCCTGCTGCAGAGCCTCTTCCTGGTCCTACAGGGATAGAGTTATCTCTAGCAAATTTGATATAGTCCCAAACAACCAAAAAATAGTCTGGGAAGCCCATATCTTTAATAATTTTTAATTCGGAAGATAGTCTTTTTTTATAGTTCTCATCAACTTCTGTAAGATCATTTTTTTTAAGTCTATTTAAAAGGCCTTTATTAGATAATTGTGTAAGGAAAGAAAATGAATCTGTATCTTCGTTAAGAGGGAATTTTGGCATTCTATAATTACCAAACAAATCAAATTCTTCAACTTTCTGAGAAATTTCTACTGTATTGTTAACTGCCTCAATAATTGATTCATCATCAATATGATCTTTAAAAAGTTCAAGCATTTCACTTTCACTTTTAATATATTCTGTACCGGTATATCTCAATCTTTTTTCATCACTTATTAGTTTTCCTGTTAATACACAAAGCAAAGCATCATGTGCTTCAACATCCATGCTTGATAAATAGTGGGCATCGTTGGTTGCGATGACTTTTATTTGATGCTTATTCCCAATTTTTATTAATTCAACGTTAACAATTCTATCCTCAATAGAACCGTGATCTTGTATTTCTAAATAAAAGTCATCTGCAAATAATTTTTTATACCAAAGTGCTACATCCTCTGCTACGTCTAATCTACCTTTCAAGATAGCCTGAGGTATCTCTCCACCAAGACAAGCTGTAGAAACTATCAAACCATCACTATATTTGCTTAAAAGAGATTTATCAATACATGGTCTAGAAAAAATGCCTCGACCTCTCATCCCATTTAGGTGACTAATTGTTGTTAACTTCACTAAATTCTTATATCCAGTATAGTTTTTTGCTAACACCACCAAATGATATCTTTTTTCTTTTTTTGGTTGAGGATCATCAATAGAACCATTAATCACATACATTTCATTACCAATAATTGGTTTTATACCTTTCTCTTTACACTTCTTGACCAAATCAAGAACACCATACATAACTCCATGATCAGTAAGAGCTATAGATTCCATTCCAAGATCACAAGCTCTATCTACAATTTTTGAAATTTGACTGGCACCATCAAGCAAGCTGTAGTCACTATGATTATGAAGAGGAACGAAAGCCATATTCAAATAATTTATATATATAAGATAGAGAAAATTTCTAAAAGATCTATACTTTGTGGTTACAAATTAATTATTAATACAAATTTAAAATAAAGGTCTGCTCTTAATTACTTGAGCATCAATTTCAAAGATATTTGCGGCATTCAATATTCTATCTTCTTCTAATACATTGCCTATTAATTGCATTCCAATAGGTAATCCACTAGTATCAAAACCACAAGGAATACTAATTGCTGGGAGGCCTGCTAAATTAGCAGGAACTGTTAATAGGTCAGACAAATACATTGAGAGTGGATCATTTACAAAATCTCCCTTCAAAAAAGCAGTGGTTGGGCAAGTTGGAGTTAATAAAACATCTACTTTCTTAAAAGCATTATCAAAATCTTTTCTTATAAGTGTCCTAACTTTTTGTGCCTTCTTGTAATAGGCATCACTGTATCCAGCTGACAATGCATAAGTTCCTATCAAAATTCTTCTTTGTACCTCATCTCCAAAACCTTCAGCTCTACTTTTTGAAGTCATATCTATAAGATTTGTACCTTCATTCGATCTGTAGCCATATTTAACTCCATCATATCTAGCTAAATTTGCGGAGGCTTCAGATGGTGCAATCACATAATATGTCGCGATTCCATCATTAAATCTAGGACATTCAACTTCAATAATTTCAGCCCCTAAAGCTTGGAATCTATCAACTCCAGAAAGAACAGATTCCTTAACTTCTGGATTAAGACCTGGGTGATCAAAACATTCTTTAATGATTCCAATTTTTAAACCCTTTATAGATTTATTTAAATCAGTCAAATAATTTGGTACTGGCTTATCAAGACATGTTGAGTCAAAGGGGTCTTTACCAGATATTGAATAAAGAATTTCAGCAGCATCTGAGACGGTATTTGTAATTGGTCCTATTTGATCAAGAGAGCTAGCGAATGCTACCAGTCCCCATCTGCTAACTCTTCCATAAGTAGGTTTAAGACCAACAACCCCACAAAAGGAAGCTGGTTGTCTTATTGATCCTCCTGTGTCAGAACCTATGGCCGCCGCACAAAATCCCGCAGCAACTGAAGCAGCGCTACCGCCTGAGCTTCCTCCTGGCACTCTATTAATATCCCAAGGATTTGAGGTAACTCCAAATACAGAAGTTTCCGTTGAACTACCCATTGCAAATTCATCTAAATTTGTTTTTCCCAAACAAATTCCCCCTGAAGACCATAATTTACTTGAAGCGGTTGATTCATAAGGTGCAACAAAGCTTTTGAGCATTTTACTTGCACAACTTGTTACAACTCCTTTGGTACAAATATTATCCTTTATTGCTATTGGCATCCCCGCAAGAGGAGGAAGTTTTTCTTTATTTTGAATTAATTTATCTATGTTATCTGCTTGCGCAATTGCATTTTCTTTTGTAGTACAAATATATGAGTTAATTTCAGTATCTTTATGATCGATTTTGGAAAAAATATCATTGACTAATTCCTTAACAGAAGCATTATTCGTAATAATTTCTTTTCTTAATGAATTAAAATTCATGTCTTAATTTATTTCTTAAATTAGATTTATCAAACAGTTAGAGGTTCTTCTTTTTTGCAGCGAACCAAACTATGTTTGATATTTTTAGAACCTTCATCAGAAAGATCTTTAATAAAAGAGGACATATTTTCTTTTAGACTACTTTTAGTAATAAATGGGCCAAACCAGTAAGTTCCACTAGGTTGATCTGTCTCAATTTTAGCCCACCAGGCTAACCCGAGTTTGTTTCCAAAGTTTCTAATCAATTTTATTGGTCTATGAGACCAGCAATTCTTGTTAAATTCTATACAATTTTGTAGTGAAAATTCAATAAATTCTCATTAATCATATAAATGTATTGAAACAACAACATTTTAGGGGGGGGGGATATTTACAGAGATTATCAAGAAATAAGATTATTTACTTGTTAAGTGAAATAGTGATATGGCAGCAGCTACAGAGGCATTTAAACTTGAAGTCTTACCTTTAAGAGGAATGCTTAAAAGAAAATCGCATTTTTTTTGAGTAAGCAAAGAGATCCCTTTATCTTCAGAGCCTACTACAACTACCAAGGGTGCTTTTTCATGGAAATTTGAGATAGATAATTGACCATCCCCAGATAAGCCTACAACAAGAAAACCATTTTTCTTAAGCACCTCAAGCGCCCTATTTAAGTTAACAACTCTACTCACTTGGAAGTGTTCTAAGGCTCCTGCAGCTACCTTGGCTACTGTTCCTGTCAATCCAGCAGATCTTCTCTGAGGAATGATAATGCCTTTGCAAGCAAATGCTTCCGCTGATCTTATAATTGCACCAACATTATGTGGATCCGTTATACCATCTAATGCAAGTAATATAGGATTTACACAGTTATGTTTAGAATAAAAGATTAATTGTTCTAGGGATATTGTTTTAGAGCATGCTAACTGCAATGCGACACCTTGATGGGAAGCGCCATAAGTCAATTGTGAAAGCCTGTTCCATGAAACTTCTTCAATTAGGACTCCTTTTGATTTAAGGTCCTTAAGTAAAATATAGAATTTGTCTGAAGAAAAGATTTCAGAAGTACACCAAATCCTATTAATCTCTCTTTTACTACTAAGAGCCTCATAAACCGAGTGTTTACCCCATATCCAATCATCAAAATTTCTCTTATTAATAAACTCTGGATGATTATCAGGCTTATTATTAGAAAATTCTGTATTAGATTTAAATATTGGTTTTCTCCTTTTTAAAGATGAAAAAGTATTATTTTTACTATTTTTATCGTTTTTATTTAAATTTTGAACATTCTTATTTTTAGCAGAATTGTTCAAAAATTTTTCATTTTTTTCTAAACGATTTGTATTTTTTGAGTAAAAACCAAAATCTGAATTTTTTTTGTACTCTTTATTATTTTTTCCGGAAAGATTTTTTTTAGAGGAGTTCTTCATAGCTTCAATTCATTTTTAATTCTAAATATTCAAAAAGGGTAGATAATCTTTGAGGATCTTTTAAAAATAACCAGCCAATGAGAGTTTCAAAACCAGTTGCTCTAGAGTATATGGTAGGGTCTGAAGACTTTGGATATCTCTTTGTTTTATTCCTAGCACGCCTAATTAGATCTAATTCATTTGAATTTAATAAATGTTCAATTTGACTTAATGATTTTGATTGAGATTTTGCTTTTACTTCGTTTACTACAGATAAATGGAGATCTTTTGATTTTAAGGGAAAATGAACATATTTTAATCTTTGGTGAAGCTCCCATACCGAATCTCCAAGCCAAGCAAGTTGAATTACACCTATATCCTCGGGAGATCCATATGGAATCAAGTTTTGAATCCAATAATTCAATTTTTCAAAAAATTCAAAGCATCTTCAAGGGTTGACTTCAAGTTAAGAAAATCCCCTAGACGAACAAGTTTAATTGTTTGGGCCACTCTGGAATTGCCAACGACAGAGAAAGCAAGTTTCGACTTTTTGCATTCTTTAGCAGTCTGAACAAGAGCTCCAAGACCTGAGGAATCTAAAAAATCTATTTTTGTAAGATCAATAACGAATGGAAGTTCATTTTTTAAGTTATTAGAGACAAAAGTCTTAAATTGTTTTTCTGAGAAAGCATCAAGTTGGCCTTTAAAAGTAAAAACAATAATGTTTGTTTTAAGCTCTAGGTTTCCTCTTAAAGAAACCGTTAACTTCTGGAAATCTTCTATGATCTAATACCTCCAAATAATTAATGTATCAAATGTAATTATCAAATCAAAAGAAAACAATATGTCAACATCTTTCTAACATTAGAGAAACAAATTTTTTAAATAAATAATCTGAATCATGTGGACCAGGTCCTGCTTCTGGATGATATTGCACACTAAATATTGGCTTATTATTAACCTCTAGTCCAGCCACAGTATTATCGTTAAGGTTGTAGTGGGTTATTCTTACTTTGTCCTTTGAGAGAGAATTAGGATCAATAGCAAAACCATGATTCTGACTAGTTATCTCAATTTTATTATTTTCACCACAAGGATGATTTAAACCACGATGTCCAAAAGGTAATTTATAAGTTGAACCTCCTAATGCTAATCCAAATATTTGATGGCCAAGGCAAATACCAAACATAGGTATTACTCCGTATTCAATAAGTGATTTTGCTAAGTTTATACCTTCAGAAACAGAAGATGGATCGCCTGGACCATTTGAGAAAAAAATGCCATCGGGCTTGTTAGATAAAACATCTTTTAGAGAAGATCGATAAGGTAAAACCAACACTTCACAACCATGGGATACAAGTCTATTAAGAATTGAATTTTTAATTCCAAAATCAATTGCTACAATTTTTAATTTTTTAGAAGACTCAGCATATCTTTTTCTTAAATCAAAAATTGTTTGTGTATGATTTTTCCATAAATATTGTTTATTTGTTGAAACTACTTTTGATAAATTTAATCCCTCCATCTTTGGGGTCTCATTAATTATCTTTAAACAACTTTCTAAAGTTTTATCTTCAGAGGTAATGACTCCATTCATAGAGCCATTAGATCTTAAAATTTTAACAAGAGCTCTTGTATCAATTCCATGAAGACCTATTATATTATTTTCAACTAACCATTGATTAAAATTCTTTTTTGATCTCCAATTGCTGTTATTAGATGAAAAATTTCTAACAATTACTCCTTTAACATTGATATTAGACTCTGAATCTTCAAAATTAATACCAGTATTTCCAATCTCTGGATAAGTAAATGTTAATATCTGTCCATAATAACTTGGATCAGTAATGACTTCTTGATAGCCAGTCATTCCCGTATTAAATACGATTTCTCCAATAGCTGTGCCCGAAGCACCAAAATAAAATCCAGGGAATACTATTCCATTGCTTAAAACTAATTTTGCGTTTTTCTTATATGGATTAATCATCAATTTGAAATTAATTAATTTGCTGATAAATAATTCTTTAAAAGTAAAAACTTTTTCCAAGGATCTCCTTGATTAATTGCAAATAAAGCCTTATTAAATCCGGCATTTAAATCATCCTCAATTCCTGCTGCCCAAAGAACTAAAGCTGCATTCAAGGCAACAACATCCATATGAGATTTTTGTCCAGAACCATTCAAAACAGAAATTAATATTTCCTCATTAGTAGCAAGATCAGAAACCACGAGCTTTTCGTTCGAAATATTTTCATGGTCAAAATCCGAAATATTTATCTGCGAAAACCGTAATTCACCATTTTCAACAAACACTAATTTGTTTTCTCCTTGGAGCGAAGCCTCATCAAGGCCGCCAGAACCATGAACGACTATTGCTCTATTCATACCCATTTTTAAAAGCGCGCTTCCCATAGGTTTTAAAAGATCCTCAGAAGCTACACCTAAAACTTGCGCATTAGGTCTTAAAGGATTTACCAATGGTCCTAGTTGATTAAATACTGTCCTTATTCCAAGGGTCTTTCTTAAAGGAGCAAGTTTAATTAAAGATTTATGCCAAACAGGTGCGAACAAAAAAGTTATCCCAATTTCATTAACGGCTGTGATTACTTTTTCTAATGAACAATTTAAATTCAAACCAAGATTCAACAAAACATCCGCAGAGCCAACTTTTCCACTAGCACTTTTATTTCCGTGTTTTGCAACTTTTACTCCACAAGATGCAGCTACAAATGCAACTGCAGTTGAAATATTGAATGTATTAGCTCCATCACCCCCTGTTCCACAAGTATCTACCAAATACAAATTTGGTCTTGCTACTGGCAATTTGCAAACATTTAAGAGTTCCTCAGCCATAGAACTTAGTTCGACACCTGTAGAACTCTTAGCTCTCAAAGCACTTAAAAAAGCTCCTGTTTCAACATCTGAAATTTCATCATTAAGCCATCTTTGCATTAAGGATCTAGAAGTTAATTCATCAAGGTCCTTTCCCTCCAACAAATTATTTAGGATTTCAGAGTTTGATAGATCAGAAGACATTAATTTTTGGAAGATAAATTATGCAGATAAAATTTAATTTGAGGTATCAAAACCTGAGCCAACTAAATCTTTATTTGTATTAGAAGGCCTGAAGCTTTTTGACCAAATAATTTTTGTTTTTGAAAAAAGTTCATTTTTAGTGATCTTCCAAAAATTTAAAATTTTTTCAATATCGTTTTTAATTTCAATTTCTCCTGGGAAATTGGTATAACGATTCATTAATCTAGCTAAATTTATATAGTCAAGATCTTCAGGTGTTTTTTTAGTGATAAGGGAATCTATAATGTTTTTGTCTGTTTCATGTAATGGATGAGTTTGCTCGTTACCCATAAATAAATACTGAATCATTTATAAAATTAGCTCACATATTCAAAAATGAAACATTATCTTAATCATATCGGCAAAATAAAATGAAAAATTTAAAGATAAAAGTTATATCTAAATACCTAAGACCCTACAAAAAAGAATTCTTATATGGAGCTTTAGCTCTCTTAATAGTAAATATACTAAGTGTTGTTATACCCTTAGAAGTAAAAAATATAATTGACCAATTACAAAATGGCTTTTCTTCCGATTTTGTTATTTCTAAATCTTTATGGTTAATATTTTTAGCAACTTGTATGGGTTTAATAAGATTATTTTCAAGGCAGATAGTCTTTGGAATAGGTAGAAAAGTAGAAGTAAATCTTCGTCAAAAACTATTTGACCATTTACTAATTCAAGATCCAGAATGGATCCAGAAAAAAGGTAGTGGAGACATTATTAGTAGAGCCACTAGTGATGTTGAAAACATAAGAAGACTTTTAGGTTTTACAGTTTTAAGCTTGTGTAACATTGTCTTGGCATATTCATTCACAATTCCTTCAATGTTTTCGATTAATAAAACATTAACAATATCAGCTTTAATGATATTTCCATTAATCCTTGGAATAGTAAGTCTATTTGGCGGCAGAATGGTTAAACAAAGAAGAGCTCAACAAGAATCATTATCAAAACTTAGTGATCTAATACAAGAAGATCTATCTGGTATAAGTGCCATTAAAATTTATGCCCAAGAGAATTCTGAGAAAAAAGAATTTAACATACATAATAACGATTATCGAAATTCAGCGATAAAACTTGCAAGAACAGCGAGTACACTATTCCCTTTGTTACAAGGAATTTCCTCGATTTCATTATTAATTTTATTATCATTAGGAACTTTTCAATTAGAGAGTGGATTTATTTCGATAGGTGGTTTAGTAGCTTTAATTCTCTACGTAGAAAGACTTGTCTTCCCAACAGCTCTATTAGGTTTTACCTTAAATACTTTTCAACTTGGTCAAGTAAGTTTAGATCGTGTGGAAGAAATCTTTCAAAACAACCCAAACATTGTAGATAGAGCAGAAACTAAATTTTTAAAAAGAAAGGTTAAAGGATTCTTAGAAGCAAAAAATTTAACTATAAAGTATCCAGGATCAAAATTTAATTCATTAAATAGTCTTAATTTTAAAATTTATCCTGGAGAACTTATTGCAATAGTTGGCCCAGTAGGTTGTGGCAAGACAACACTAGCAAAGTCTCTAGGACGGACTATTGAAATTCCAGACAATCAATTATTTCTAGATGAAATTGATGTTAAAAAATTAAAATTAAGTGATCTTAGAAAAAATATTTCAATCGTTCCTCAAGAAGCATTTTTATTTACTTCTACAATCTCAGAAAACCTAAGTTTTGGAGAACCCAAAGCTTCTAAAATTTTAGTAAAAGAAAGCGCTGCAAAAGCTGGATTAATTGATGATATCAATAGTTTTCCGCAAAGATTTAAAACTATTGTTGGAGAAAGAGGTATTACATTAAGTGGTGGGCAAAGGCAAAGAACTGCATTAGGAAGAGCACTACTCGTTAATTCTCCTATTGTTGTTCTTGATGATGCTTTAGCAAGCGTAGATAATAAAACAGCAGCAAGAATAATAGAGGAAATGAGTGATAGAAGTAATAAAACAATCATAATGATTAGTCACCAACTTTCTGTTGCTGCAACCTGTGATAGGGTTTTAGTAATGGATAAAGGAGAAATAGTACAAGAAGGGGCTCATAAAGATTTAGTAAAAGTGAATGGGCTATATAAAAAACTTTGGGAAAGAGAACTAGCTAACAGAATTGTTAAGAGCTAAAAGTAATTATTTTACCTATAATGTACTGATTTAAATTATGTTCAAATTCCTGAAAAATATTATGAATAATGAAGTGGTAAATTTAACTAATGATACTTATTCATTACATAGAATATTAAAAACAGAAATCAAAAAGGATCCTAATGTAGAAGAAGATGAAATAATTTTTGGATGTGGTTGTTTCTGGGGAGCTGAAAAATGTTTTTGGAAACTCCCTGGAGTTGTAACAACCTCTGTAGGTTATGCAGGAGGAGAAAAAAATAACCCAACTTATTATGAAGTATGTTCTGGCTTAACTGGTCATTCAGAAGTTGTAAGAGTTATATGGGACAAAAGGGAAATAGACGTAAGTGATTTATTAAAAATGTTTTGGGAATGTCATGACCCTACTCAAAAAAATAGGCAAGGAAATGATATGGGGACACAATATAGATCAGCAATATATTACAAAAATGAAAATAATATTAAGACCATATTAGCCAGTAAGGAACAATATCAAGCTGAACTAAGCAAAAAAAATCTTGGTTTAATTGAAACGGAAATAAAAAAGATTGATTCATATTTTTATGCTGAACAATACCATCAACAAT
>QCMA01000022.1 GCA_003214115.1 Prochlorococcus sp. AG-418-I21 | reverse complement strand
TGGGCAGCATCAACTAAAGTCACAATTCCATCAAGAGTGAATTCAGAACTAATCTCTTCATCCATGAAAAATGTCTGAGCAACTGGACCTGGATCTGCTAATCCTGTCGTTTCTACTAAAACATAGTCAAACTTATCTCTTCTTTTCATAAGGTTGCCAAGGACTCTTATTAAATCGCCGCGAACAGTACAACAAATGCACCCGTTTGACATCTCAAACACTTCTTCATCGGCATTAATTACGAGCCCTTGATCTATACCCACTTCACCGTATTCATTTTCAATTACTGCTATTCTTTTCCCGTGCTCTTCACTCAATATTCTATTAAGCAAAGTAGTCTTCCCTGAACCTAAGAATCCAGTGAGGATGGTTACGGGGACTTTATCTTTGATGCTCATTTACTGATTTTTACTAAATAAACAATAGTTTAATAATAGTAATAATAAGAAATGAAAACCGTTTTTATTAGAAAAATTTAATCTGAAAGTTTGTACCATTCAGACTCAAGATTGGAGCCAGATTCTTTATCACAGCTTCCACCTAATGAATCAACAATTGTACAAGTATTGTGAACAGCTACTGAAACCGTATTACCATCCATCATTAATCCATCAACGAATATTTGATTAGAAGCTAAAGGAACTGAACTTTGTCTACTTAAGTTCCTTAATAACTTAGATGCTGGAATTTGTTCAGGAAATATTGCCTGAACTTTCTCTTCATCTAACATTTTTAAAGTAGAACTTATGTTGTCTGGCCTTAAGCTTGAGGAGTCTCCAAGAAAGTCAAGTAAACTAATGGTTTCAAAACCAAATGCATCCCCGTAGTATTCCATCGCTTTGTGTTTAGAGACAATTACTCTGTTTTCCTCAGGAATAGAACTTACTTGTTCGACGATCCAACTATCTAAGCCTTCTAAGAGAGAATCAGCTTTTTCGAATCTTTCATTAATTAGTTTTCTGTCACCTCTATTAAAAACTGAAATATCTTTCTTTAAACTTTTGCTTATAAGATCTCCCATTTTTATGATGTTATGCGGATCATGCCATACATGTGGATCTAGACCTCCATGGTCATGATGATGATGCCCCTCACCTTCGTCTGGAACTTGTGCTATTGGTTCTACATCACTATTTGAAACGTCTTTAAAAAAGTGTTGAGTTGCTTCAAACTCAAAAGGCATGTGTTCAGTAAAAAATATATATTGACCATCTTCTTTGATATCCACGTTAAAAACAGTACTTTCTTTTCTTTGATCAAAGTTAAGAACAAAAGCTTTATTACTTGCTATCAAAGTACCATCATTTTTTCTGCTTATTGAGTCTTTAGATCCTAATAATTCTTTAGCTAAATCTTCAGACCCTTCTATGTCATTAGATTTGAGAATCACCATCTTCATTGCAGGATCTGCATATTCTCCATCGACTTTTTCAAATGACCATTTGTAAGAACCCTTAGAAAGTTGAAATTTGCCTGCCCATTCGAAAGCACCTTCAGCATGATCATCATGTCCTCCATGGTCTGAATGATCATCATGTCCTCCATGATCAGAATGATCATCTACTTTAGCTGAATGTTCAGAATGATCGTCATGTCCACCATGGTCTGAGTGATCATCATGACCTCCATGATCAGAATGATCATCTACGTCTATTGCACTAACACCTACAACAACAGTATTCTTTTTAGTTTCCCAATTTCTCATACTTGGAGTCATTTCTTTACCAAGAGTAAATACTTTATCTGCGCTATTTAGTAATTGAGCTTGCCTTGGATTGATCTTTAAGTCATGAACATCTTGTTTTCTCTCTACTAAGCATGTAACTTCGTCAGATGGTAATGCAATTGATTTAACTAAATCACAAACTAGTGGCTCTACTGCTACATATGACTTTCCTTTAGCCATAACATCCTGCCCAAAACCAGAAAATATAATTGTTCCTGCGATTACGGAATTTTTAATAATTGACTTACTCGAACCTTTTTTATTTGTTAAAAATCTTTTAAAAATTGACATGAAAAATAATTAAATACTTAAAAATGATAATCATTTTCATTAACTCTGACAAGTAAAGGTATCAAATGTTATGAAAATAATACGCAACTTGTATTATTGGTAAGCTTGTAAAGTGACTTTTTTAAAAGATTAATTAATGGCTACTTTAGTCGCTGAAAATTTAACCTTTGCATACGCAACAAAAAGTAAGCCAGTTTTGAATAAGGTATCGGTTGAGATTAAACCTGGAACTCTAACAGCGTTAGTTGGCCCTAATGGCGCAGGTAAATCAACTCTTTTGAGAATTTTGCAAGGACAAAATACTCCAGATAAAGGCGAAATAAAAATTGATGGTGAAAATTTATATAGATCTAGAGCTCTTGTGGCACTTATGCCTCAAAGAAGTTCTATGAATTGGAAGTTCCCCATTACAGTTGAAAAGTTAGTCTCTCTTGGTCAAATAAAGTATTCAAAATCAAGAAGTAATAACCCATTTCAAATTAAGACTCTTCTAGCATATCCTAATTCTTGGATTAATAAATGTTGTGAATTAGAGGCGACAATGCAGAGAGTAGGCATTGCAAGTTTGGCGAATAGAAGACTCGATTCTCTTTCAGGAGGACAGCAGCAAAGAGCTCTATTAGCAAAAACTCTTATGTCCCCGGCAAAAATATTTCTTTTAGATGAACCTTGTGCAGCTTTGGACCCACCTGCAAAGGAGGATTTTCTTAAAATTGTTCGTCAACTTGCCGATTCCGGCCTTTCTTTGCTCGTAAGTAGCCATGATTGGGGCGATTCTTTAAATAACTATGATCAAGTAATCGTTCTTGATAAAAGTGTTTTGGCAGTTGGTAGTCCTGACCAAATACAAGATAAATTAGAGGCAATAAACATTAGCTCTATAAACGAAAATAATTTCTGTGATTAGAGAATGTTCCTTTTTAATTCTGAGCTTGATAACAGTTTTGGCAAAGCCCGAAATACTCGAGGGTATGAAACAACAATTGGAATTTCTTTGGATTTGTTTTGGGTGTATGAATATCTTTTACCGGGCATCCTTCCATTTTTGATGTCTCACCACATTGAACACAGGTCAAATGATGAATATCTCTGTCTACGGGAGTGTACAGAACCTCTCCAGTTGGGAGATGTCTAGAACGTATTAAGCCATGCTTTATCAGAACTTGAAGATTCCTGTAAACAGTCGTCAGTCCCATAGCCTTTCCGCTTTCTATCAATTGTCTATGCAACTCTTGACCAGTCAATTCATCCTCACATTTATTAAGTTCTTCAAGAAGTTGTTCTTGTCTTTTGGTAATGTCAGACTTAGTTACCATTGTTTCCGAAATCTTTTTTTGTCCCGTATTTTTGATCATACCGAATCATTCGAATAATGTCTTTTATTAATAACAACTGGTGGCTGGTTCCATTAATAATAACTATATTCTCCGGGATTTTATGCCCAGCTATGGGAACTGTATTAATCACTCATAAGAGATTATTACAAGTTAATTTAATCTCTCATTGTGTGTTGCCTGGACTTGCTCTCGCATTAGCGCTTGGAATTCACCCCTCAATTGGTGGTGTTATAAGTGGTCTTCTGGGCTCAGTAATTGCGGAAAGTTTAACTAATAGAAAAAGTGAAAATTATGAAGCAGTTATGAATACTATTCTCGCTGGAATGCTTGGATTTGGGGTCCTTATAATCCCTTTACTCGGAATAAGGATTGATTTGGAGGCAGTATTATTTGGCGATTTATTGACTGCAAATTTTGGAGATTTACTTAGAACAATAATTGCTTTTTTAGTATTTATACTTTTAATGACTTTTGGATATGAAAAGGTTGTTTATGTTGGATTAGATCCAGAAGGTGCATCCGCGAGTGGTATAAACGTTTCTTTATTAAATCTTGCTTTGAGTTTTACAACGGCATTAGTAATTGTTAGTTCAATGTCAGCAGTGGGAGTAATTCTTGTAATTGCTCTTCTTTCTACGCCAACTTTGTTAGGGCTAAATAAGGCTCATAGTTTAAGAATTGCAATGATGAGGTCTTCATTTTTTGGATTATGTATCTCACTTCTTGGATTTGTTCTCTCTATAGTCTTTAATCTTTCGCCTGGACCTGCAATTAGCGTTATTTGTGTTGCGACCCTTTTAATTCCTAAGCTTCGCAAATAATTAAATCTTAAATGTCCAATCAGAATTTAATGCTTGAGCTTCTGGATTGTTTTTTAAAGCTACTTCCATAGCTTCTTTTTTATTATTAGCTATAACAACTTCATCAAATTCCTTTCCATTTTTTTTGAGACTTACTTTGAAACGCATAAAAATTATTTAATTAATCAAAAGTTAACCACTAAGCAACTAGATTTAAATACTTTTAAAAGTTAATTGATGAAATAGAAACTTTAGTTATTCTGAAGTTTTTCTACTACAGATTCTCTCTCAATCTTAGCTACATCCTGTAATCCATTAGCATCAAACCAAGGAGCGTTTTCCCAATTAAATCCTTCCCCAAAAGTATTATCGGGAGCAGCTACGTACCAGTGACATGACGAATCGGGAACATCTACAGCACATTTTGACCAGTCAGCTTCCCATTGTGGAACTTGTACCCACATTACAGATGCTAATAAAAAAGAAAAAATAAAATTCATAATTATCGGTTAGCAAAATTTTGAAAGATTTTTTTCACATTCTTTCTTTCTTTTCTTCCAATAATTTTCAAGTATTTGATATTTATGCTTATTTTTAAATTGACTTAAATGAATATTATTCTGATTAAGAACTGAAGTGTTTTTGATTTTCATGACTCAAGCTGTCAATGTAGATCATAATTAAGACACTTTATGGATTTTTTGAAGTGAATTTATACTTAATTTTTGTCCTACTTTTGTGTAGGTAAGTATTTTTCGGGATTATTTTCAATATAAGTAAGCGAATATTTGACTACACTCACTATTACTGAAAAAAGAGCAATTGCCGAAATAATAAAAATGATTTTTTTGTAAATGCTTTTCATGAATTTTTTATGTTTTTGATCATTTTTTTCATCAACGCCCAATTTTTCCGAAAGATTTTAATAATTAGTAATTTATACTGTAGCCTTTTAAATTACCTAAGGAGTAGATTAAATAAATCAGAAACTCCTCACACACTTTTTTCTGATAACTTTAAAAGTACTCGGCCGCAAAGTTAGAGTACTTTTTGTATTTTTTGCCATGTGACAGTTAAGATAGAGGTCTACTAAGCATTACATATTTTGAAATTAGGTGTGATATTAAAACAGTGTGTAGGAGGAATTGATTTATTTCAGTGGAAACAAGGAAACACTTGATTTAAATCAATTTTAAAAAGATCTCTCTCTGAGGGATCTTTTTTTTTGGGAATTATTAGAAGTACATATTAAATTCTGAATATAAAAACATATATGCTTTCTTCCAAAATAATTAGCTCGTCATTACAAATTAGTAATTTAATTCGTTAGATTATGAGTCGTTAAATTCTTCTGTTAATGCAAATACTTTTTTTATCAATTTTAATTTGTTCAAGCTTTTTATTCCCTTCATCATCATTTGCCTCACATATAGAACTAAAACCTTGTGTAGAGATTGCTCATTGTGTACGAGAAGAATGGGAGGTAAACAATATTGAGAAACCATTTGAAGAGATTAAAACATTTATCGAAAACACTCCAAGAACTGAGATTGTAGAAATTGATGGCGATTATCTTCATGCTGAGGCAACCAGTAAATGGATGAAGTATGTAGACGACTTAGAAGTATCCTTTCTACCTGAATCAAACATCTTATCAATAAGATCAGAATCAAGAGTTGGAGAAAGTGATTTGGGAGTGAATCAAAAAAGAGTTGATTTACTAAAATCGAAAATGTTTTAAGATAAAAAGTAAAAAAAATAATTCGTTTTTATTGTTTTTTGTATAACTTTTCTATTTTTAAAAAAAATTAGCAGATAAAAAAGAGATAATTGTCATCATGCCTTGATAATGGCAAATTTATTAGATTTTCTCTAAAAAGATGATCATAAATTTTATATATTTATTGTTATCTAGTTTTGTTTTTTTCTGGTTTTATATAAACATTAAAAAAAAGGGACTTAAATGGATAATCAAAGGTCTTTTTCAAATTGGAATATTGGTATTATTCATTGGAGGGTTTTTCAAAATATTTTTCACCTTACCCCCTAATTTATTTATAAAAATATTTTTTCTTATTATCTATACATGGTGCACTGTTGGAATAAATGTAAATTTCATAATCCCTTTGATTAGTTTGATAGACCAAAAAATAGTGAAAAAATAAAACTTAAATATGCCTTAATTGTCAGTACAAAAATTAAATCTATTTCCTTAATCTGCAATATTAAAATTTATAAGATTTATTTTTTTCCTTTTGAAAGTCTTTTTCTTGTAAACCTGGTCTTTAATGCCAATTCTGTCATTATATATATTCCAAATAAAAGGATGACTATTCCAATAAAGTATTTCATTATTTTTATATAATTACTATTTTTGAGATTTAATTATTATGCCAACTAATTTTAATATCTATTTCTTGAGATAAATTTCTTGTAACTGGACATTCTTTGGAAGCATTTTTCAAAAAATCAATAGTTTCATTAGAAGTGCTCACCGGGATAAAAATATCTATTATTAGTTCTTTTATCTTCCTCTCGCTATATTGTGTCATTACTTTTTCAATATTTAAATATATACCTTTCAAATCAAATCCTTTCGATTTAGCTTTGATTGCCATAATGGTTAACAGGCAAGTACCTAGAGATGTTGCTAATAAATCAGTTGGGGAAAAACTTTCACCTTTACCGCAGTGATCTAAAGGTGCATCAGTTCTAATAAGACTTCCAGATTGTAGATGGATAGCCTCACAGTGTAAATTCCCTAAATAAGAACATTTAACTTTAGTCATTTTAAAAAATTAAATTAGGAAAATATTATTAATAAAAAATTATGGAACATAACAAGATTATTGATGAGAAATTTTTTATTTGCATATTAGTGGAGTATTAAGGAAATTCATCATTCAAGTTTTGAAATCAGTTTTTATGTCCATATTCCTCTAAGCAATACTCAATTAATTCAATTGATTTATTAAGAGTTCTTTTATTTTTATTTTCTAGATCAAAGCATTCATTTAAAACACGTATAGATTCATTTAAGAATGATTGTTCTTTATTTTTTAAATCTTTAACTTGATTTATAAAAATTAATTTTTTAATTCCAATAAGGGAAAATATGATTATTGATATTGTAAAAATTGCTATTTTGAATTTATTCATACAATTAGTTATTACAAATATTTTAATTTATTTAATATCTAGAACTTTACTTAGCTTTTGGAACTAAGTAATTACAAATGTAGCTGCTGTTATTGCTACAGCAGTAATTGAAATGAAGATGTATGGAACAACCTTTAAAGGAATATATAGATTATTTTTAGACATAACAAGAAACTTTTACAAATAATTACATTCCCTTTAAACTTTATAAGTCTTCAAATATACAAATTAATTTTTTTGCAAAATTCAATCCTTTTAGAGATTAACAAATTTATATTCATTGGATTTTCATTAAATAAAGTATCTCTAAATCTTGTCTTGAGTCCGATATTTTTCTTTTTAAGAAGATTAATTCTTCTTGGCTCATTTTTGATTCTTTTATAATCAATTCTGCTTGTTTAATAGCATGTTCTATATTTCTAATTTTAATTTCTCTTATTGAGGGATCATCTTTACATGCTTTTTTAGTATTCGCATCTAACATTTAAAAAAAATCACCTTGAATATAATCTAAATTAAAACTTCATTATGCTACAACCGCAAATTTAATTAAAATAAATTATTATCTATACAGGAACTTTAACCTTAGCTAACCCTCTCTTCAACTGATCGAGTGGGTTTTTTTTATGGTGTAATATACTCCTAGCATTTACTACTAATTTGGAAGATTCAAAACTTAATCCTGAGGAAAATAATTCAATCGAATCGTCCCCCAATTTGAATGAAGACAATAAAGATCTTAATGAGGGGAATAAAAAAGAAGAAAATGTTAAGGCATTTACGGAATTTCTAGAGAAAGCAAGTAATCAAGATTCTTCAGAAGAAAAAGTAAAACTTGATTCTGAGCAACAAAAACTAAAAATTGACAAATCACTTTTTAAAAAATTTCTTAATAATGGATTTGATGGCATTTCAACTAATCCAAACTATAAAATGTTGGCATTATTAATAATCCTTTTAATTAATTTGTCTCTATTTTTTGTAATTGGCAATATGGGTAAAGCGTTTTTAAGAAATGCAGGAATTATGGGTTAGAAATTATTTCTTTTTTTTTTTTTTGAATATTCATCTTTACAATTTTGATTCTTCAAATAAAACTGTGATATTTTCTTTTCAAATTAATATTTAAATAAAATTTGGATAATAAAGAGCCAGAAAATCCAGTAGTTTATCTCTCTAATTTAGTCAAGAAATTAGATGTAAAAAACAGAAATGGTTTAGTAGCCCTAGCAATAGTAAATCTCTTAGTGATTCTTTTATTCAAATTTTATTTGAAAGGAACTGGATTATTATCTTGAATTTACATGCTGGTAGTATTATTCAGCATTTTCAAATTGCTTTGCTAATTTAAATGCCTTCTTAATTATTAGAAAGCCACCATATGCTCCTGCCAGTAAAGGTAATACTATTAATGGGTTAGGAGAATAATCTGAATAATTTTTCACACCCTCAACATATTTATAACCTGAACATTTAAGAAAGATAAAGCTAAAAAATGTGATACTCCAACCTATTATTGATAAAAAACCACCTTTTTTATCACCTTCGTAGAATCTGTCTAGACCTAAGCCCCATCCTCCTATTAAGAATATTCCTCTAACAACTGAATTTTTTTCTTGATTTCTGAGCATAATAAAAAAATGTTCACCATGAACATAACTTATTTGTATTAAAGATGTGAGTTATTTTTATTAATTAATCTTTAAAAAAAATTTTTAAATGAATTTATTCTATAAATTTCTAAAAATATTAGTCAGTCTTTTAATTAATCATTAGAGATTGTATTTGAATTCAATAAGGAAATTGAAGGCCTTATATAAATAAAAATAGAACCATACATATCCTGCATAATTCTCATTTCTTCGTCTAAATATACAATTGAAACCTGGCAATTTGGCGATTCTTTATTCCAAGGTAACTTATTCCATACCTCTTTAACTGGATACCATCTATCCATAAGTAATTCACTAAATAATGGAATCTTATTAAGTCCATCAACTTTGGAAACTTTTGTCTTTTGTAAGTTCATATCAAGCAAATTATTTCTTAAAACTAAATCACTTGCTAGAGTTATTACTCTTCCACCAAAAGTAGGCAATAGTTTGAACCAACCTAAGATAGGAATTGTAGTGAGCCCAAATATTGTAGTGTCAAAAGTAGATATAAATTCTTTTTTGTCAAAATCAATCTTTTGAGCAATTCTCCCAATAGTTGATACGCCAAAGGACCCTACTTGCAATTGATGTAATTTAAAAAAAAGATTACTTTTAAATTCATCATTTAATGCCTTTTCAATAGCAAGGAAGAAAGGAGAACTTCGAAATAATTCAACATTAGAAAAAATCAATTCCCACTCTCCAGACAATAATTTTTCTGATATTTCAAAACTAAAGTCTTTAAGAGCATCAATCAATTCATCCATTTCATTAGCTTTTTCCTCATACATAGGAGAAATTAATTTATTTAATCTTTGCCCTCTATCTGTTACAGCAGCTATTTTATATATATTTGACTTTATCTTTCCAATTTCTTTCATAACTCCAATACAAGAAATACTAACTAATCTTAGGAATTTAATTTGAAGTTGATGGCAATTTTAATAATGCTGGTAATAAAATCAATTAATATTCTCCCCACCTTTTACCAATATCAAAACCCCATTCAGTGGTTAATTTAATTACTTCATTATGATTCTTGCATTTTGAAAGGGATAACTTTTTTCTAGGATTATTTTTTATTAGCTCAGCAATTTGATTAAGTTGCTCTATTTTTTTTAGAAAATTACTAAGATCTTTATCTGACATTTATCTAGGAAGTAAATTTTTGATCATAAGTAAATATGTAATAAAGAACCCAGGCAACACCAATAATCAGAATTGCAATCATTATATTTACTGACCAAACTACTTCTATCATGTAACTTTTTTTATTTATTTTTAATATATCGAAAATTTAAACTAAGTTAAACGTTAATAATTTAAATCTAGAAAAATACACTACTACTACTAAATATATAAAATAGTCTTAAATAGTTTAAAAAATTATGGGAGAAGCTAAGAGAAGGGAAGAGTTAGGTTTACCACCTAGAGAAAAGAAAAAAGAAAAACAAACATCGAAGAATCAACTAAACAAAATTTTAAATAAATATCCTTATTTACCTTTCATTTTAGGATTTTCATTACTAGCAATATTAATTATCGATTTAGTTAATTACTACAAATAGATATATAAAAAAGAAGATTCTCTTAGCAGAAGATAAGATTATCTTCGCAATTACGAAATTATTTTTCCATAATAAAAATAAAAATCATGAATCCGATTAACACCTCATGTGCCTTAATTTTAGGGGTACTAACTTTGTTTTCAATATCTAATGCAAATGCAGGTGGCTGCAGTTCTCATACTGAGAAGAAGGCAGAAATTGAATGCTTGTCTGATGATAAAAAATGTATAGAAGCGAAAGAAAAAGAATCACTATACAGAGTTGAGGCCTAAATGTTCGATAATCTTGGAACTGCTCTAGTACAAGCATTAGGCTTCTTTGCTGTTTTTGGTTTTTTTGTATATCAAACTTTATTCGCAGATAGTAAACCCAAAAATTCAAAATCTAATCCTAAAAAAATAAAGATTTCCGACAAAAAAGAATCAATTAAAAAAGAACCAAAAAAAGGCTTATTTAACAGAAAATCTAAACCTGTTGAAGAGAATTTACCAGTCCAAAAAAAGGGGTTATTTGGGAGAAAAAAAGAAGTTATCAAAGAAGAGATTAAACCAAAGAAAAAAGGTTGGTTTAAATAGGTAAAGGTACTTAAACTCTTTTTTGATATCTTTTATACAAAAACTTTTTTTAGTAACCTTATAATTTATGGAATATAACACTCAAAATGAAACATAGAGAAATCACAAAAAAATATAGCGAGTTACTTAATAGGGCTGAGTTTGCTACGGGCCGTAAGGAAGTTGTAGGGCTTTTAAAGAAAGCTGCCAAATTGAAATCTCAGATTGAAATCAATTATTAGATCTTAAAATTAGTTTAATTCTAAATGTAAAAAATTTTTTTAAATAAGTTTTTACATGAGATAATCTGCATAGATTATTTTTTTTATGAATAAAAAAGGTTATACAACCGAAAGTGGTGGTAGGCAAAATGGTTTTGCAATTGAACCAGAAATAAACCCCATATCAGAAGGCGAATCAAAGAAATCTATATTTTTATTTATTGGAATATTATTACCTTTTCTAATAGGCGGTTTTTATTACTTAAGGACTCTGAATATATTCTGATATTTTATAAGCCATTTTTAGTAATATATTCTTCTGAACTAACTATATCTTGCATTAAGCTCTCTGATGAAGGATTAAATCCATTTTGCTCTAAAAAAGACTTAACCTTTTCAAATTTTTGCTGAATTTTTTTTGTATATGGGGTTGTCATCAAATAATCATCTTTTTCTGTTGAATAGTTCATTTGATTAACGGATTACTTTTACAATTAAATTTTGCAAAATATGCTATTGCTAGTGAAGTTATAAATATTACATAAATAATTTAATAGTAATAAATACTTATAAATTGTTTGTTTGAGATCGCTATTGGTTGATTTTTTAAAGAGTACTTATAGTAACTAGTTCCATTAAATCTCTGGACTGCAGATATTTTTGAAATACTTCAGAATAAAATGCTTTTTTAGCAGCAAATTTTGATTCGAATTCTATTACTAATCCAAGCTGACCTCCGTCCCATTCATTTGAGGTTGATTCTTGTATCAAATCTCTTTTTACTATTACTCCTCCCACAGATTTAATCCAAGGTAATACTGTCCTTATATATTCCAGAAATAAATCAGCATTTGGAATTGAAATTTTCTTTAGCCAATAACTCTTTGTCATCAATTCAACATATTCTGGGTAGAATATAGCACATGGAGGTAAGTATTTATCCTTAGAAATATACTCAGCGGTTATTAAATGGAATCCGAAGATGATTTATTAAATTTACTTCTTAAATCTCCAAATTCAGATAGTATACAAACTATTGTCGAACAACTTGAAATTGATCATGATTTTTCCTTTAGCAAAGGTAGAAATGATTTAGAGGGTGTCTGGGAGCTTAGGTGGAGTAGTTCTAATAGTCCCTTTTTAAAATATTCTCCTTTTATTGATAATCTTCAAATTCTTGATCCCTTAAACTTAACTGGTCTTAATTTACTTAAACCTAGAGGAATAAAATCAATTATTGGTACTGGTATTTTAATAAGACTTAATTACATAAATGAAAAGAAAATTGGGATCAA
The DNA here is from genome assembly GCA_003214115.1 of Prochlorococcus sp. AG-418-I21. Taxonomy (GTDB): domain Bacteria; phylum Cyanobacteriota; class Cyanobacteriia; order PCC-6307; family Cyanobiaceae; genus Prochlorococcus_A. The sequence goes on along the minus strand of QCMA01000022.1, from coordinate 6,085 downwards.
ATTTACACATGCTGGTGTTATAGGTCCTAAATTCGGAAGAAAAAATATAAAGGCTATGAAAGAAATAAATAATGAACAATTAGGGTGGTTAGAGATAACTTATTTAAGTAATAAGCTTAGAATCTGCAGAGGTGATAAAGGAACTTTATTTGTTTTAAGAAAAATAAATTCGCCTACTTTATTCAAGAATTTTAAGGAATTTATTAAAATCTATTAAAAATATAAATTAATTTTTTATCCAAATAGACTTTAATACGAAATAAATTGGTAAATATTTAAAAGATTCTTTAGGTATTTCATAACTTAAGAATTTTAGTGCTTCTTCTAACCAGTAGCCAATATCAAATCCTAAAAGAATTTTTTCTACAACAAACCAAAATTCTTTATCAAATATAATTCTGAAGTTTAAGTAAATATATTCCCAATGAAAGGTATTCCAATATTGGGTTAAAAATGAAGATAAAATAAGCCAAAGTGATATAAATATAAAACTTTTAAGAAATTTATAAAATTTTTTCATATACCAGCAACTTTCTTGTTGAATTTCAAATCTCCCTCATTATTATTAGGATCAAATTTTATTTCCATGAAATATATCCAAAAAGATATAAAAATATTGAGAAAATAGTAAATTTAAGTGGAATTAATAATCTATTCCTCTTTTTTTAGATTCTGCGCCTTTAGATTTTTATTTTTAAGAAAAAATCCTAAAAACAGAAAAGCAAAATATATTAGTAAACTTATGGCAAAAATTAAAATTATCTTTGAAATATCCATATAAGATTTTTTAACATAAATTACAGCATTTTTTGCAAAGTTTTATCTATGGTAATGATTTTTCATTTATCACGATAACGAGCTTCAATTATTAAGCTAATAATATTATTTAAATCAAATGCAAGTAGCTTTTGCCTGGAGCCTTTGTCTATCAGTTGGTGTTGTTTTATTATCAATTATTCCATTAACTATAGGGCGAGTTAAAGCAGGATATTCTGTTGAAAATATGTCTGCTCCAAGGGCTTTATTCGATGAATTACCTTCTTTTGGAAAAAGAGCAGTTTGGTGTCATCAAAATTGTTGGGAAAGTATTTCCCTACATGCACCCGCATGTCTTCTTTGTTTGATTACTTTAACTGACTCTAATATTGCAATAATTGCAGCATTGATTCATCCTATTTTTCGTTTTTTATATATTGGTGCATATGTATTTAATATCCCAACAGCTAGAGGTTTAATGTGGGCCTCAGGAATTTTTACAACACTTTTGCTTTACAAAGAAGGCTTAACACAATTGATATAAACTATTTAAACAATAAACTTTCCTAAATCTTTTAATTGATATTCATTGATTAATTCCACTTTATTTGATTTTGCTAGTTGATGAGCAGATTTAGTAAAACCAGATTTTGAGACTATTATTGCATGTGTACCTTTCCAAAATAATTTACCAGCTGAAATCTCTTGAACTGCTTTATTCCCAATGGCTTTTTCATGATCTTTGCATTGAATACATATTCTCAAATCATTTATTGACGCAATTAAGTCAACCCCTTGATCTCCTGTATTAGGGGTTTCTTTTACTTCCCAGCCATTTTGTTTGAGAATTTCCATACAATGGTTTTCAAATCTAATACCTTTTTTGTAGTTTTCCTTGTTTTTACTTGAGTAGTTTTTTTCTACTAGGTTTAAGCATGATTTCTCTATTTGACTTGCTATGAATACAAACCAATCTTCAATCTCGAGCTTTCTAATAGATCCAATTATCTCATCATCAATAGTAGGATTTTCATTACAATATGATCTCCACTTTTCGAAGAATAATTCCATAGTGCCAAATTTTTTTAAAATTACTTTTTCCCAGAAGTATGGTATACCCTCTTTAAATCGGTTGGATCCATTTAATATATTTTTCTCAATAGCTTTTTCATCAAGAGGTGGATTGCCAATCCATTTTTTATAATCCTCGTTACCGTAGGCATCTATTTCCCTTAATCTAATCCTCTCCTCTAACAAATTGTATTTGTTTTCTTCTATTAAATTATTAATTGTTTGAATAAAGAAATTGGAATTTAAGGCATTATTTAATTTAAACTTTTTCTTTTTAATTTGATAATCCCTTGCAATTATAAAAATTAAAAAAATGATAAAAATAATTAAAATAAAAAAAATTTTCATCTAAGATTTTATTTTCGATTTAAAAAGTTTTTGTTTTTCTAATAACAAAATTATTTTTTGTTATTACTGAAGATTCATTTACTTCAAACCCATTAATTGCTGATATTTCTCCTTTTATGCCTTCTAATGTTAATTGCTCGATAATGCCTTTAATTACTTCATCCTCGACCAATTTTCTATCAATTCTTTCAGGTGTAATATCTGTAAGCCATTTTGAGGTCTTTTTTTTTACAACCTCTGTAGGGTTAGTTATTTTTAAGTAGATAGCCATTTTTTAAGTCATTCATTTGAATTATAAGCATTAAATCTTCTTAACTTTTATTATTGTCATTACTTTCCCACTCAAGAAATTGAAAAACAAAAATTGCAAAGATAGAGAAAAATACTATGAACAAACCTAACCATCCTATAAATTTGTGCTCTGTAAAAAGATTTGTAAGCATTGATTTTTCTTGATATCTTGATTCCATTTCATATTGATAAGAATCAATAACTTGAAATATGTTCATAATTAATAATTTAATAAATCATTCAATTGGCGGATAATAATTTCAACCGTTTAACTTACTAAAGGCTTCCGATAGGAAACCTGGCCTCTTTCTTATTATAGAAAAATTTAGTTTATTTATTAAGACTAAATTGACTTCAGCAATTGTTAAGATTTCATTTTTCTTGTTAAAAAATTTTGAAATTATATTAATCCTGGGACTTTTATCAATGTTGAATTCGCTCTCGATTATTATTTTTTCACCAAGGAATAAAGGAGATTTATATTTTATTGAAGTATTGATTAAAGGTAAATCTAAGCCATTTTTAGTTAGTTCGAAATAACTGATACCTACTTCTGAAAGTGCATTTATTCGGCTTTCTTCAAGCCAATTAAAATAATTACCGTGCCACATTACGCCTGCATGATCTGCATGTTGAGGTAAAACAATTTTTTCTATTTTCCATACTGGTTTTAAGTTCATCTTTTATTTAAAAAATATTTTTATTCAATGAAAACCTTATTTTGATATTGTAGATTAATTTTCTTTATTAACATAGTAATCATCAAAACTATATTTATAACGTTATGTTTAATCGTAAAAATAGAAGTAGAAAAATGAAGAAGATTTTTCAATGGGAAGAATATTTAAATTGGAAAAATATGTCAAAGGAACAAAAATTAAATTTCAAGAGGGCTTGCTTATTCCCATTTCTCGTCTATATAGTTTATGTTTTTCTTAATCAGTACTCCTTTGCAATTCTTTTGTTACTAGGTTTTTATTTTTTAATTAGATTTAAAAATAGAAATAAGTTGGGAAAATGAATAATTTTCTTGATTTATTTAGATTTGTTTTAAAGTTTTCTAATTTTTCTAAATAACCTTATTGGCATATGACAATAGTATTAGATAAATTTTTTTTATGAAAAGAATTATTTTGTTTTTATGTGTATTAGTTTTTTCAATATTTTCTAATACGAATAATTTATTAGCAAAAGAAATTGAAAATAACTTTAAAGAGAATATTTCTAATGAAATTGAGGAAATTAAGCCTGATAATAAAAAAAATAATATTTCTAATTCTTCAGCAGAAGATATTTTTGGAGATGAACAAACTTTTCCATTCGTAGCAGGTTTAGGCAAAAATGCTGCCCATTGATTTCATGGTTCTTGATAATTTAGAAAAAGATTTTTTTAATACTAATGAGAGGTCTTAGGGTCTTAGAGCTTTCTGAAGCACTTGATGTTGATAGCTCCGACTTATTAGCTATTTGTGCAATTCTAAAAATACAAGCCACATCTAGATTAAGCATGCTTTCATTTGAAGAATGTAAAAAGATAACTGATTACTATGAAAATAAAAATTAGAATTTTTTTATAAATTATTTTATTTTTTAATGTCTTTAATCATTGATACTAAAGTTGAATGAATTTCTTCTTCAGATATTTCATTTTTAAAATTGATAATTGCTGACTGGCCATCGTAATTGATTTTTATATAACTATTATTAATTTCTTCCATATAAGCATTCTCAAATCTTGATATCTTTCCATAATGAATAAGATATTTGTGCACTGAATCTATGTGATCATTGTTCATGTGATCACAAACTCTTTTACTTGTTTCTTTACTAATAATTTTCATTTAAAAAATAAATTTGTTTTAAGCTAATCTATTTCTTTCATTATTCAAAGTTTTAATCATTTTAATTATTAAATTTTTAACTTCATTTTTATCAACAGCTCTAACCAAGTTATTTCTCAAATTTGATGCTCCTTTAAAGTCTTTGCATGTCCATGAGATATGTTTTCTTGCAATTAGCAATCCATGATCTCCTTTTTCTTTTATTAATTCATCAAGATGCTCAATAATTAAATATAGTTTTTCTTCTGTGTTTGGTTCTTTAAAATTTTTATTTTCTCTAAGGGCATAATCTATTTCTCCTATTTTCCATGGGGATCCTAAAATTCCTCGTCCAATCATTACACCATCAGCATTTGTTTTTTTTAAACAATTAAGAGCGTCATCTGAATTTTTGATATCTCCATTAGCAATTACTGGAATTTCCAATAAGTTTTTAAGTCTCCCAATCATTTCCCAATCTGACTTACCTGAAAAACCCTGTTTTCTAGTTCTTCCATGAAGTGTGATCATCGTTGCTCCCGCATCTTGAAGTTTAAATAAGAAATCCTCTATATTTTCTTCTTTACTATCCCATCCGAGTCGTGTTTTTACCGTTACTGGAACCCTAACAGCTTTTACAACATTTTTGACTAATTCTATAGCAAGTTTTCGGTCTTTAATTAAGGCACTGCCTCCACCTTTCTTTGCAATTTTTTTTACTGGACATCCCATATTTATATCAATTAAGAAAGCTCCAGAGTCCTCAGCTTGTTTTGCAGCTTCAGAAACAGCATATGGCCTATTATCAAATATTTGTACTCCAATTGGACCTTCTTCTAAATCTATTTGATTGATTTTTTGTGTGCCATATCCTTTTTTAAGACTTGTGGCATTTATCATTTCTGTAAAAAGTAAAGAGTTTGGAGCCCATTTACGTACAAGTCGTCTAAAAATGTTATCAGTAACTCCTGCTAATGGCGATAGCATTACCTTACTTGTAATTATCCTGTTAACTCCCCTTCCTTTTAGCCTTATATTTGAAGACATATAATTTTAAATTTATTTAATCTTTCTTTATTATAAATTCAGATATGGAGCTGATTTTAAGTTTTCTATTTATTTCTTAATTTATAATAAGTGCTTTTACTTAAATAGGCCTAATTGATTACTTTTTTTGCTAGTTTATGTTGAGTAAAAATTTAAAAAGGAAATTTTTTCTTGTTTATATTAGTATCTATTTTTCTTCCAATAATTATTTTTATTGCACCAATAAATGTAAATGCTATGCAAGGTAATTTGGATTTATCAAGTGCTCAAACTTCTGTAGGCAAAAGATTTGCTAAAGTTTTTTGTGATGCTAAGAGGGAAGGTTTAGATTCTGATTTTGCTAGTGAATATGCTTTGAATAATACATATTTGAAATTTGTAGCATTTCCAGATGATGACGAATATTTGGCTGATTTATGGAATTTCACCCATAATAATATTTTAGATAATTGTGGTGAATTTGTAGATATAAATGATCTAAAAGACCTAGAGGTTTTTTTTAAAGAAGAAGGTTTAATTGCATCAAATAGGGAACTTTATTTACCAACTTTTGAGAATAATTAGATTAAATTTTTAGCATGTACTAAAATATAAATAGAATATGATATTTTATGAAACTATTAGGTTTAAATTCACCTGAAATATTCATAATATTAGTAATTTTGCTTTCAATTTTAGGTCCAAAAAGAGTTGAAAAAGGCTTATTATTATTTAAAAAACTATTAAAGTTCCTCTTAAGTAAAGATGAAGAT
>QCMA01000021.1 GCA_003214115.1 Prochlorococcus sp. AG-418-I21 | reverse complement strand
ATGCATCCTTTGAATTAAATATTGATGGACAAGGAAGAACTTTTAAATTTGCTGTCGCTTGTGAAGATGATCTACTAGGATTAACCGAATTTATTCCGGGTGGACTTAGATGGATTAAATCATTCCCAACAAAAAAATTCGGGACAACAAATGTTCAAATTCCTTTTAGTGAGCTAAAACCTTCAGTAAGAGCTAATAAAGTACGTTTTCCATTTAAATTTAAGCCATCTAAAATTAAAAGATTGCAACTTCTACACTCTAAGTTCGGTGATGATGGATTACTTAATAATGAGTTTAAACAGGGTTCAATAAAAGTTTTAATTAAATCAATAAGTGTTATTTGAAAATCCACCTAAAAATATAGAGAGCTTAATAGCTAAGTCAGCAGATTTAACAAATAAACCTTTTGTTCATTCTGTAGTAAAAATAAATGGTGAATACGAATTCGAAGCTGAAGATATTGATTTAACAGTTAATATCTTATGCCGAGATAAAGAAGGTAAAAGATTAGAAATTTATGATCTTGAATTAGAACTTTTTAAATCAAATAAAGAGTTGGTTTTAGTAATCTCTAAGCTTAATTTCCCTGATGAACCAATATTGTGGTGTGGAGTTAAAACATTATGGATGGATAGCAATAATGGGAAAAAATGTAACTCACCAAAATACAGCGCTAGATTGGAAAATTTAGCAAATAGGATAAAAAGTTTTATTGATTAAGAAAATAAAATTTGAGTTGATTTATAAATCAGTAACAGCCCCTAAACTTGATGTGCTTACGATTCTCGAATATTTTGAAAGAATTCCTCTTTTGTATTTTCGAATAGGTTTTACCCAATCTTTTTTTCTTTTTTCTAATTCTTCGTCAGATAAATCAACTTCAATTAGTTGTTTTACAGCATCTACTGTAATTAAATCACCTTGTTTTATTAGAGCAATATTTCCTCCTACAGCAGCCTCTGGAGCTATGTGACCCACCACAAGACCGTAGGTGCCCCCGCTAAATCTGCCATCAGTTACTAAAGCGACCTTCTCTCCTAGCCCTTGACCAACAATCGCAGATGTTGGAGCTAACATTTCTCTCATGCCTGGACCTCCTACAGGACCTTCGTTTCTAATAACAACAACATCACCGGCTTTGATATCATTATTTAATATAGATTTTAAACAATCCTCTTCACTTTCAAAAATCTTTGCGGGACCTGTTAATACAGGGTTTTTTACTCCACTAATTTTGGCTACAGAACCTTCGCTCGCTAAGTTACCTTTTAGTATCGCTAGGTGACCTTTTTTATAAAGAGGGTTATCTATGTCTCTTATGACATTTTGATTTGTTGGAGGCTTATCTGGAATATTCTGTAAGTATTCTGAGATGGTTTTGCCTTCAATGTTTTTGCAATCGCCATGAATTAATCCTGCATTCAAAAGTATTTTCATTACTTGTGGAATCCCACCTGCTTTATGAAGATCCACCGTTACATATTTACCACTCGGTTTAAGGTCACAAATAACGGGTACTTTTTGCCTGATTCTCTCAAAATCATTAATGTTGATATCTATTCCTGCAGTATTCGCAATGGCTAAGATGTGCAATACCGCATTTGTTGATCCGCCAATTGCCATAATTACTGATATTGCATTTTCAAATGCTTTCTTAGTCATTAGGTCTAGAGGTCTTATGTCTTTTTCTATTGCAGAGACTAATATCTCAGCACTTTTATCTGCACTTAGTTCTTTTTCAAGATCTTCAGCAGCCATAGTGGAACTGTGGGGAAGACTTAACCCTAGTACTTCAATAACCGCAGACATTGTATTGGCTGTAAACATTCCTCCACAGCTACCAGCACCAGGTATACAATTTTTCTCTACTTGGATTAGCCTTTCTTCATTAATTTTGCCTGATGTTAATTGTCCAACAGCCTCAAATGCACTAACAACAGTAAGATCTTCTCCATTCAATTTTCCAGGCTTTATTGTCCCTCCATAAATAAAAATTGAGGGAATATTCATTCTTGCAATAGCAATCATGGCACCGGGCATATTTTTATCACATCCACCTATAGCAAGTACCCCATCCATACTTTGAGCATTGCATGCTGTTTCAATTGAATCAGCAATAACTTCTCTTGAAACTAGGGAATATTTCATGCCCTCTGTTCCCATAGAAATCCCATCACTTACTGTTATAGTCCCAAACATCTGAGGCATCCCACCTGATCTTTTTATTGATTCTTCAGCTTTGAGAGCTAACTTATTTAAACCCATATTGCATGGTGTTATGGTGCTGTATCCATTTGCAACTCCAATAATAGGTTTGTTAAAATCTTCATCATTAAATCCAACAGCTCTTAACATCGATCTGTTAGGGGATCTTTGCACACCTTGGGTTATTGCAGATGACCTGAGTTTATTCATATTATTTGAGAACCTTTTTTATTCTATTGCCCCAACTCTTCAAGTTGCTTCCTCACATCAGCAATTGCAGAATTAAGTTGCTCAACTTTCTTCTCCAGATTCTCTCCTTCAACTTCATTTATATTTTCATTTGAATCAATCGCTTCAGAGCCGTCTTGAATTCTGGAGGAATACATCATTGCTTTTTGTTTTTTTTCCTCTTTTCTTTTGTCTGCTTCGGATATTAACCACCAAGCTAGACCTGCTGCTCCAATAAAAGCACCGCTTATTAATGATAAAAGATTATTTGAAGACGAATCTCTGTATTCAGACATTGGTAAAATATTTACTCCTATATTCTATATTAGTTCTTATCTTGAAATATAGTACTTAAACGCGATAAAGGATTCCCAATACCGGGTACCAATAATAGTGTTTTTTCGTCTTCCTCATCTATGCAAGAAGTGTAAATTACCTGATTAGGGAATATTTTCGCAATTTTATTTAACCCTTTATTTGAGCAAATAGCAGTTATTAAAAGAATCCTATTTGAATCGACACCTAATTCCTTTAATTTAATTAAAGTTTCTAATGTTGATGATTTTGTAGTTATTTGTTCTGAATAAAATATAACTCCTTCATTTGATTCAATAGTTTTAGGAAGTTCTCCTAATGAGAGGGTTGAATTAGGAATTACTTCTTTAGATCCAAACCAAAGAGATAACCCTTCGGGCAGCATTGCGAGCACTTTTATTGGATAATCATTATTAATAAAGAATCCATCTGCGTCCCCATTATCAGTATTTACTATTTCTTTTTTATATGGCAGCCAATTACGTAATGCTTCATATGTAAGCCATTTCCCTAATTGCTCATATCCTGTTGAGTACAAAATATTTGGAGTATTTTTTTCTCGCAATATTGAAAGCCAATGTTTTATTAATGGATGAGGAGGAACAATAACCTTTAGTGACATTGCCATATATTTTCCTTTAAGATACTCTTACAAACTTTAAATACTTAAGTTCTAAAATACAGTCTTATTATGATTAAATCAATTGTTTTCCCCTCACTCAAGAATGCATTAATTACTTTGTTATTCGTTGGGATTTTATTTTTTAATTTTGTAAATTCTGCCTGGGCTAAAAGACCTCCTGAGATTAGAAATCAGCAAGACCTTAATTTAGAGCCAGATATGCATGGTCAAGATTTAAGCGGTAACGAATACGTTAAGTTTGATTTGAATGGGTTTAATTTCAGTGAAAGTAATTTAGAAGGCGCGGTGTTCAATAATAGTAAATTGCAAAATTCAAAGTTTAATGGAGCCAATTTAAGAGACGCACTAGCTTACGCAACAGATTTTACAGATGCAGATCTTTCGGATGTTAATTTTACAAATGCTCTATTAATGGAGAGTAATTTTGAAGGAGCAAAAATAGATGGTGCAGATTTTACTGATGCTGTTCTTAGTCGTACACAACAAAAACAATTATGTGCGATTGCTAATGGCACAAATAGTTCTACAGGAGAGAGTACAGAATATAGCTTAGGTTGTTAATCATTAGAGATGAAAAAAAAAATACCAGTTATAGTTGTTTCAGGATTTCTTGGTTCAGGTAAAACAACTTTTCTAAGATATCTATTAAAAGAGAGTAATAAAAAATTTGGTTTAATAATTAATGAATTTGGTGATGTTGGAATTGACGGTGATTTGATTAAAAGTTGTGATATATGTGATGATTCTGAAGACGAATGCGTAATCGAATTAAACAATGGATGTTTATGTTGTACTGTTCAAGATGATTTTGTTCCATCAATAAAAGCTCTCCTAGAATTTAATCCTCCTATCGAATACATAATTATCGAAACAAGTGGCTTGGCACTACCAATTCCCTTAATTCAAGCACTTAACTGGCCTGAGATTAGGTCTTCCATCTACCTTGATGTTGTTGTTGGTATCGTTAATGGAGAATCAATGCTTAATGGTTCACCAATTAATGATTTAAATAAAATAACAAAACAATACAATGAAACAAATAAAATTGATCACAACGCCACTATAGACGAACTTTTTGAGGAGCAACTAGAAGTTTCTGATATCGTTTTAGTCTCTAGATCAGATATCTTAAATGATGATCAGTTTGACGTTGTAAAACATAAAATTCAAGGAAGTCTAAACTCATCTACACCGGTCCTTAAATCTAATAATGGCAAAATTGATTTGAACTATCTATTTGATTTTAATTTTAAAAAAGAGACTTATAAAGAATTTTTAACTGAAGAGCATGACCATAATCATGTTGAACTTGTATCAGATTCAATTAAATTAAATTATTTCCTTGAAAAAAATGATTTTGAAAAGGAGATGTCAAAAATATTGGATGAATTAAACATTCTTCGAATAAAAGGACGTATTTGGATACCAAACAAATCATTGCCTTTACAAATACAAATTGTTGGAAAGAAAATTAATACTTGGTATGAAGAAGCTCCAGACAATTGTTGGAGACCAAATGATAATGCTGGGCTTGAATTAGTAATAATTTCCTTAGATGAAAAATCTATAAAAAATTTCAATAGAAAAATTAAAGAGAAATTTAAGATTTTAAGCGACCCAAAAATAGCAATTTGACTTTATAGTTAGCTGCCGGGATACTAACTACATTAGACAGCCCAAGATGAAAAATCCAAAAATTACTTTAAAACAAATAATCTCTGACGACGTTACCTCAATTGATAAAATAAAATGTTCAAAATGTGGTGGGGCAGGAAATTTTAAAACACATGAAAATTCAAGGAGAACTTGTTTAGTTTGTTTTGGTAGAGGCTACATAAACATTTAATAACTCAGAAAACCTTAAGGTAAAAATATTTGTTTATTAATCAATAGTTCTTTTTATTAAAATTTAAACTAATCTTCTAGTAGAAATTAATTTTTAATTGGACCAATTTGCTGTAAAAGTTTTTGTAAGACTAAGACCCTCAGTCTTAGATCCAGCAGGGGAAGCTACCAAATCTGCTTCTATAAAACTTGGAGCCGAGGGAATTAAATCATTACGTATAGGAAAAATGATTGAGGTAAAAATAGAAGGTAATGGTGAAAACGAAGTAAGAGAAAAAATTGATTTATTGTGTGATAGGTTATTCGCAAATACTGTTATTGAAGATTATGAGTATTCACTAAAAAAATTATAAAATGGATAATTTTACTGTAGGAGTTGTTGTCTTTCCAGGTTCTAATTGTGATCGTGATGTTTTATGGGCATTGGAAGGTTGTTTAGACATAAGAACAAAATACTTGTGGCATGAGTCTTCAGATTTAAGCGATGTAGATGCAATAGTTTTACCCGGAGGATTTAGCTATGGTGATTATTTAAGATGCGGAGCAATAGCGAGATTTTCTCCATTAATAAATGCTTTGGATGACTTTGTGAAAAGTGGAAGAAGAGTTTTAGGAATTTGTAATGGGTTCCAAATTTTGACAGAATCAGGCTTTTTGCCTGGTGTCCTTACTGCAAATAAAAATCTTAATTTCATCTGTGATGATGTTGAACTTGATATTGTTTCTTTAAAAGGAGGTTGGTTTAATGATGGAGGTAAAAAACAAACTATTAAGTTACCCATAGCGCATGGAGAAGGAAGATATTATTGTGATTCTGATACTTTAAAAAAACTTGTAGATAGTGAATTGATCGCTTTGAAATATAAAAATAATCCTAATGGATCCTCATTCGATATCGCAGGCATAACTAATGAAAAGGGTAATGTTCTAGGTTTAATGCCTCATCCAGAGCGAGCATGTGACGAGACAATTGGTGGGACTGATGGTCTCTTTACATTAAAATCATTAATATTGAAATAAAAAAAAGACCCCCAATTTTGGAGGTCTTTTTTATTTAATTTGGGAAAAATTAAACAGTAGCTTTTACTTTTGGATCCAAATCACCTTTTGCGTAAAGATCAGCAAAGTAATTTGTGCTGTTTTGTTTGATCTTACTTGCTTGACCTTCGCACCAGAACTGCTTGTATCTATCAAGACAAACTTGCTTCATGTATTTTCTAGCAGGCTTGTTGAAATGTCTTGGGTCAAAGTTTGCCTTATCAGCAAATGCTGCCTCTCTAACCGCGGCAGTGAAAGCAAGTCTGTTATCAGTATCAATGTTGACTTTCCTAACTCCATTTCTTATTCCTTCTTGAATTTCTTCAACAGGAACACCATATGTTTGAGGAATTTCACCACCATATTTGTTTATGATATCCAACCATTCTTGAGGAACTGAACTAGATCCATGCATTACAAGATGGGTATTTGGAAGTGCTTTATGAATTTCAGCAATTCTGCTTATTGCAAGAACTTCTCCTGTAGGTTTTCTCGTAAATTTATAAGCACCATGACTTGTTCCTATAGCAATAGCTAAAGCATCGACTTTTGTTTTAGCTACAAAATCTGCAGCTTCTTCAGGATCAGTCAAAAGCATATCTGTAGAAAGTTCACCTTCAAATCCATGACCATCTTCCGCTTCACCTTTTCCTGTCTCTAATGAACCTAAGCAACCCAACTCTCCTTCAACACTAACTCCAACTGAATGAGCAAAATCTACTACTTTTTTAGTAACTGCAACATTATATTCGTAACTAGCGGGTGTTTTTGCATCTGCCTCTAGAGAACCGTCCATCATTACTGATGTGAAACCATTTATTGCTGCTGAATAACATGTTGATGGCTCATTACCGTGGTCTTGGTGCATTACCACTGGAATATTAGGATATGTTTCTGTAGCAGCAAGGATTAGATGACGTAGGAAAATTTCTCCTGCATAATTTCTTGCCCCTCTTGAAGCTTGGAGGATTACAGGACTATCAGTTTCATATGCTGCTTCCATGATTGCTTGAACTTGTTCAAGGTTATTAACATTGAAAGCTGGAATACCGTAATCATTCTCAGCAGCGTGATCTAAAAGTAGTCTTAGTGGAACGAGGGCCATAATTAAAATAAGTTAAATGCTATATAAAGCATATGTTTCCGAGAGTTTAGTATAAAGAGGTATCAAATGTCACGTCATTAGATATACAAAATACTAAATTAAAGAAACTTATTTTATGACCCAGAGTACGTTTTTAGTATTTTTTTAGTTAATAAGTGTAGCCAGCCACAAACAATTGCTCATCAGATGAAGGTTGAGATCCTGCTACATAGGAACCTTTTGAAGCTTCAGAGTTTGCTTGAGCTCTTGCGATTAATGCTTTTTGACCTCCTTCAACGTCGCTTCCTTTCCAGGCCTTTAAGCATGAGTGCTGTAATGCTCTTCCATAGGAGAATGAAACATTCCATAAAGCTTTCCTATAAAGAGTGTTCATATTATTTAAATAAACAGAAGCAGCTTCTTCGCTTAACCCTCCTGATAAGAAAACTATTCCAGGAACAGATGCAGGAACGCATCTTTCCATAGTTCTAATTGTCATTTCAGCAACCTTCATAGGATCAGCCTTTGTTGGACAATCTGCCCCATTAACAGTCATAGAAGGTTTTAATAGAGTGCCTTCTAGAAAAACTCCATTTGCTTGGCAGGCAATATAAACCTGCTTTATTACCTCTTCTTGAACTTTAGCAGTTTTTTCAATAGTATGGTCGCCGTCCATTAAGATTTCAGGTTCAATAATTGGTACTAACCCAGATTCTTGAACTGATCTTGCATACCTTGCTAATCCCCAAGCATTCTCTTGAATTGATAGTTTTGAAGGACAACCATCATTTGTAATTTGCAGAACTGCTCTCCACTTTGCAAATCTGGCACCTTGTTGATAATATTTTGCGGCTCTTTCAACTAACCCATCTAGGCCAGAGCAAAAGGTTTCTACATCTCCTCCTCCTGGCAGTGGATTTAGGCCTTTATCGACCTTTATACCTGGGATAATACCTAAATCATTTAGTTTCTTAACCATTGACTCGCCATCTTGGTGATTCTGATAAAGAGTTTCTTCGAAGAGGATTGCTCCACTTATATATTTGCCAAGACCTTCTGTAGTAAAAAGCATTCCTCTATATGCCTTCCTATTGTCTTCAGTATTCTCAACGCCAATTCCAGCGAGTCTTTTACCTACTGTTTTAGTGGATTCATCTACCGCTAATATTCCTTTTCCTTTAGAAGCTAGTAATTGAGCATTTTCTTTAAGCTCATTTTTGTAATAATTTAAAGCCATTCTTTAATAATTCAGTTCAATTGATTTTTCCAGAATATGAAAAAAAAATAAAATCAATCCAATACTTTATCGGGTGATAATTGCTACTTATAAATGTATAGCCTTAAATTTTGATACTTAATCCACTTTTGGAAGATTCTCTTATGGCTTCGCAAACTTTATGACTAGCAAGTCCCTCGCATAAGCCTGGGATTACAGGTGTTCCATTAATTATACTCTGAGCCCATAAATTTTGAATTCTCAAAACTGGAGCTATTCTCCCATCAGTCCATGTTTTTTCAAAATTAAAACTTGAATCTGCAGTTAGATTTTGTATTTTATTTTCGTTGTTTGAATATTTCAAATTAAAACCATGTACATAATCTTTTTGGTTTTCGCTTTTAAGAATTAGTGAACCTTCGCTTCCATATATTTCTAAACTAAATCCTCTACCATTTTTAGAAATTGATGATAAGGATACCTGACATGGAATAAGATTCGAGCTGTAGTTTGATATTTCTATATTGGCTAAACATACATCTTCACTCGTAACATCATTTAAATCAGATGAGTTAGGTAAAGGTCTTTTTTTTATTGATGTTGCTAACTTACCAGACACGTTTATTGCTTCTCCAAAAAACCAATTCAGCATATCGAATGCATGAGTACCTAAAGCGCCAATAACTCCTCCACCTTTTTCTTCCAATGAATACCAATTCCAAGATCTTTTGGGGTCGGATCTACTACCCATTAACCAATCTAATTTGACTAAATATATATTTCCTAAGATATTTTCATCAATTAGTT
Organism: Prochlorococcus sp. AG-418-I21; assembly: GCA_003214115.1. Taxonomy (GTDB): domain Bacteria; phylum Cyanobacteriota; class Cyanobacteriia; order PCC-6307; family Cyanobiaceae; genus Prochlorococcus_A. The sequence continues at coordinate 10,999 of QCMA01000021.1, read as the reverse complement.
TTTTTGTCTGAAGGAAAAGAGGTACTGCTCTATATTCAAAATCAACACATACGCTTAAATTATTAATCAAAGATATTCTCTGAAGCGCTTCAATTTCTGAGGAGGATATTGAAACGGGTTTTTCTAGGAGCAAATTTTTATTATTCTCAAGAGCTTGTTTAGCTAACTTAAATCTTGATTCAGGAGGAGTGGCAATAATAATTCCATCAATTTTTGGAGATTTAACCAAGTCTTCCCAATTGTGAAAAAAATCTAAGCCCGTTTCTTTTTCTAATATCGATTTTTGCTTTTTCTCGTAATGATAAATTGCTACAGGAGTTAAGTGATCAGACTCTTTTAATGCCTCTAAATGAACTTTTTTCCCAAACCCTAGTCCAGCGATTGCTATTTTTAATTTTTTATTTTTAGTATTCATTGTTATTCATTAATAAACTCTGAACAGCTATTTTCAATAACAACATCTATAAGTTCATCATTATTAGAAGTTTGCCATTTTGAATTGAATTGAGGAATTCCATTTATTGATGTATCTTTGAACTTTTTTTCATTGCAATTAATTCTCATTACATAAAGTGATAACTCTCCATCATCATCAGAATTAGTTGGATTCTTAAAGAACTTTGTTAATACACTTATTTCATCATTTGGGAGCGACTTAATACTCCCTTTATCAAGCCATTCTTTCCCATCATCATTCTCTTTAAGGAGAACCCAATCAACATTTCCTATCGCATATGAATAGGAGGCAAAGTTTAAAATAAAGAGTAGAAGGCTTAAAGAAAAATAAAATAAATTAGAAATTATTCTCATTTTATATATTTGATTCTGCAAGTTCTTTTACACCATGAATTTTTAAAATTTTAGTCAGAGTATCCTTAAGATCTTTCCTTTTCACAATTACATCAACAAAACCATGCTCAAGCAGATATTCAGCTGTTTGAAAATTATCGGGTAATTTTTCTCTTAATGTTTGTTCTATAACCCTTCTTCCAGCAAATCCAATAAGTGCTTTAGGTTCCGCCAAAATTAAATCACCTAACATTGCAAAGCTGGCTGTTACCCCTCCAGTAGTTGGATGAGTTAACAAGGGCATATATAGGAGATTTTTCTCTTTATGTTTTTTTAGAGCTCCAGATATTTTTGCCATTTGCATGAGACTTAACATCCCTTCTTGCATCCTTGCTCCTCCTGATGCGCAAACAATAAGAATTGGAAAATTTTCCAAAGTTGCTCTCTCAATTATCCTTGTAATTTTTTCACCAACTACTGAACCCATGGATCCTCCCATAAATCTAAAATCCATAACAGCTAATGCTAAAGGCATTGAATTTACAGAACAGATACCTGTTACGACTCCATCTCTTAAACCTGTACCTGCTTGACTTTCTTTAATTCGATCAGCATATGCTCTTCTATCTTTAAAACCCAAAGGATCTGTAGGACTTAGTGAACTATCAAATTCTTTGAATGAATTTTTATCAGCAATTATATTTATCCTTTCATCGCTATTAATCCTATTGTGGTGTCCACAATTACTACAAACATTGAAATTTGAAATTAGGTCTTTTCTATAGGCTACTTGCGAACACTCTGAACATTTAACCCACAAACCATCTCCTTCGTCAGTATCTTGGGAAACTTTCCCAACAAATTGATCTTTACGCCTTGCGGCAAACCAGTCGATTAATGACACAACTTTTCCTGTTTTTTCTATTTAAATCTAAGTAAGGTACTTTTATCAAGAAAGATATATAAAAATTTGAGATCCTCTAGATTAAAAACTTCTCAATGTTAAAAAATAATGATTTGAGTTGATAATCGAAAATTAATTATTATTTATTTTTCTCCTCAATCATTTTATGAATTATTGGAGTGAGAATTAGTTCCATTGCGAATCCCATTTTCCCTCCATTTACAACGATACTTGTTGGACTTGACATGAATGAATCGTTAATCATTCCAAGCAAGTATTGAAAATCAATCCCCCATTTCTCTCTAGCACCTTTTCTGAAATGTATGATCACAAAGCTCTCATCAGGAGTTGGGATATTCCTGCATATGAAAGGATTAGAAGTGTCAATTGTGGGAATTCTTTGGAAATTAATATCAGTTTTGCTGAATTGTGGGCATATATGATTTATATAATCAGGCATTCTTCTTAATATAGTATCCACAATGGTTTCCGCTGAGTAACCTCTTTCTGCGTTATCTCTATGGATTTTCTGAATCCACTCTAAATTTGTTATCGGAACAACTCCAACAAGTAAATCAGCATAAGAGGCAACATTGTATCCATCACCTTCTACCCCGCCATGCAAACCTTCATAAAAAAGTACATCTGTTCCCTCAGGAATATCTTCCCATGGAGTAAATTGCCCAGGTTCTAGGGATGTCCCAAGTCTTGTATTATGTTCTTCTGCTTCTTCAAGACTATGTAGATAATATCTTTTCTTTCCTCCTCCAGTTTCACCATAGATTTTAAAAAGTTCTTCTAGTTTGTCAAAAAGATTAGCCTCTGGACCAAAATGTGAGAAATTTTCACCTTTTGAAAGAGCGTCTGCCATAGCTTTTTTCATAGGCATTCTTTCAAATCTGTGGTAACTATCACCTTCAACAACTGCGGGAACAATATCTTCTCTGGCAAAAATATGCTCAAAGGCTCTTTTTACTGTACTTGTTCCTGCTCCTGAAGATCCTGTTACAGCGACTACTGGATGACGTTTTGACATTTTTTAAAAACAATATCTAATGATTCTGACAGGTCATATGCCAACTTTATGTTTTACTTAAAAATATTTTTTTATTTATTAATTTTTTTTTAAATTTCATCCATTATTTTATCTCCGATTTCACTGCAAGATAAAACTTCAGTAGACCCATCAGCTAAATCTGCTGTTCTAAATCCTTTTGATAAAACTTTATCAATGGCAGTTTCTAAATTTTCTGCAGCTTTTTCTTCATTTAATCCAATTTTTAACATCATGGAAGCAGATAAAAGCATTGCAATAGGATTAGCTATGTTTTTACCAGCTATATCAGGAGCCGAACCATGAACAGGTTCAAAAACGCCTGGCCCATTATTGTTTAAAGAAGCAGATGGAAGCATACCAATAGAACCAGTTAACATTGCGGCTAAATCGCTTAAAATATCTCCAAATAAATTACTAGTTAAAATCACATCAAATTGACCAGGATCTCTAACTAATTGCATTGCTGCATTATCAACGTACATATTGCTTAGAGATATATTTTTATCTTTTGAGGTGATATTTAAAACTGTATCTCTCCACAATTGACTAACCTCAAGAACGTTTGATTTATCAACAGAACATATTTTTTTATTTCTTTGGTTAGCAATTTTTATTGCTATTTCAGTTATTCTTTCTATTTCGGTCGAATCATAAACCATCGTATTGAAAGCTTTTGGGATTTTTGTATTTGTTATATGTCCTCTTGGTTTCCCAAAATAAATTCCTCCTATTAATTCTCTTACAACAATAAGATCTACATGCTCAACGATTTCTTTTTTTAATGTACTTGCATCTAATAGAGATTTTCTTATTTTGACAGGCCTGATATTTGCGAAAAGGTTTAGGGCAGATCTTAACTTTAGTAACCCACTTTCTGGTCTTAATTCTCTTGCAAGAGAATCATATTTAATATCTCCAACACATGCTAAAAGTACTGCATCACTTTTTTTACATTGATCTAGTGTCTCATCTGGAGCAGGAGTACCATATTTTTCATATGCTATCCCTCCAAATAATTTTTCAATAATCTCAATATCGAAATTATGATTTTTTGAAAGTTTTTTTAAAACTATTTTTGAAACTTCTGAAATCTCTGGTCCAATTCCGTCTCCTGACAATAAAACAATCTTATATTTCTTCATTTAAATTTTTGTTTAATAGAACAATAAATTATTGATTGTATAATTGTCTAAGTTTTTTTGCTAATTCTGGTAATTTTTTAAAAATACTTGAACTCCTTAGCCATGATTTATTTTCCATCGCGGGGAAACCACTAATTACCTTGTCATCTTCAATGTCACAATGGATTCCGCATTTTGAACTCGCAATGACATTATTACCAACTTTTACTCTATTATTGACTCCTACTTGCCCTGCCAAAATAACACCATCTCCAATATTTGCTCCTCCAGCGATACCAACTTGAGCTGCAAATGCACAATTCTTTCCAATTTTTACGCCATGACCTATTTGTATTAAATTATCCAACTTCGTTCCCTCATCAATAAAAGTAAATCCAACTGCGGGTCTATCAATACAACAATTAGTTCCAATTTCTACAAAACTCATTATTTTTACACCACCTTTTTGCGGCATCTTTACCCATTTGCCATTTTCAGGAATAAAACCAAACCCCTCTGATCCAATAACAGAATTTGAATTAATTACACAATTATTTTTTAGAGTGGTATTTTCGTAAATAACACAATTTGGATGAATTATATTATTATTTCCTATGCGAACATTACCTAAAATTGATGATCCAGGAAGAATATGATTATTGTCTCCAATTACGGTATTTTCTCCAATATAGACATTAGGTCCAATATGGCAATCTGCTCCAATTATTGCTGTTTTATCTATAACTGCTGAAGCATGAATTCCTGGTTTGAAATTGATAGTTTTATATAAATAATCCAATACTTCTGCAAATGCAATTCTTGGATTTTTAACGATTATGTTTGATATATTGAGTTTTTTTAGGGCACTAACGATTTCATCGTTGTTAGTAGTTATTATTGCTGATGCTTTAGTTTGATCTAATTTTTCTTTAAGAATATTATTTTCTTCTAAAAAAGAAATTTGATGTTTAACTGCAGCATCTAATGAGGCAGCATCATCTATATTTAAATCTTCGAAAATATTGGCACTAATGAAATTTGAATTTCCTTTTTTTATTAGATCAACTAAATCACTTAAAAGCATTTTTCAGTTTTAATTTTTTTTCTAAGAGAGAGCAAGAACATCTCTGTGTACGACAATTATCGAGGAGTTGTTATCTTCTTTAGTATTTAAGATACTTCTTAATTTGTCGCTACTTATTGATACTAAACCTTTTGCAACTTCTTTATCATTTGTATTTACGATTTTAACTGCCTGATTAATCGTAAAGTCTCCTTCTACATTCTTAACACCAACCGCTAAAAGTGAGGCACCTTTTTTTTTAATTGCAAAAGAAGCGCCATCATCTAAAGTGATTTTCCCTACTGTTTGAATTGCATGTGAAAGCCAACTTTTTTTGTTTCCAATAGGTTTTTCTACTGGATAAAATAAAGTTCCAATTTTATTATCATTAAAAATTTTAATTAAGTTTTCTTTATTAGTTCCATCAACTAGTTGGACTTCGACTCCTCCTTTTGTTGCTATTTCTGCAGAAATTAATTTTGTAGAAATTCCTCCTGTTCCCCATTCATTATTTGAGTTTTGAATATTTTTATCTTTAATTTCCTTTAAATCGCTATTACGAACTTCTTTAATAGGTTGCGCATCTTTATTATTACGTGGATCTTTTGAGTATAGATTTTCAATATCGGTTAATAAAATAAGCTTGTTAGCATTTATTGCTAAGGCAACTAAAGCAGAGAGGGTATCATTATCTCCATATTTAAGCTCTTCATTTGCTACGGTATCATTTTCATTTACTATTGGAATAACATTTAAATCGATTAATTTTTTTAAGGTTTTAGAAGCGTTATTAAAGGATTCTCGTGAATTGAAATCAGCTTTAGTTATTAAAATTTGAGCAATATTATGACCTAATTTATTAAATACCTTATCGTATAAGGACATTAAATTAACTTGACCTACAGCAGCAGTAGCTTGAAGGGTACTTAAATCATTTGGTCTAGTTTTAATATTTAATTTTTGGCAACCTAATCCAACAGCTCCACTAGTTACTAAAATTAATTTGTTACCTTTTGAAAGAAAACTTGCAAAAGATCTAGAAAGGTTTTCAATTACTTCTTCTGTAGATGTCTCCTCTGTTCCTCTTAAAATACTAGTACCAATTTTTATAACCCAAGTTTTCATTTTATAAAATGAGAAATTAATTTTTCTATTTTCAAAGTTAAATTAAATTTTATAGGCAAGCCATCTCTATTTAATCGCTTAACTAATATTGTTTTTATATCACATCTATTCCCAACAATAATATCTGTAAAAATTCTGTCGCCGATAATTGCTATATTTTTTGGCTCGCTGCCCATTTCTTTGATAGCAGACAAAGTTACTTTTTTTCTTGGTTTTGATGCATTGTATTTATACCTTAAATTTAATTCTTTCGCTATTCTTGCGATTCTTTTTTTTGATGGATTATTGCTTATTAGATATAAGGAGAAAAGTTTTTTAGATTCTATGATCCAATTTTTTACAGCTTTTGGGATCATATTTGATTTTCTATTTACTAGAGTCCCATCCACGTCTAGCAATAAAGAATTAATTCCTTTTTTTTGCAACTCAGATTGAGAAATATTATATATTGGCAAGTTTGAATCCCAATTGACTTTTAGGATAGATCTCATTTATTTTAAGAACTACTTTTTTCAAGCTCTGTTTCAATCAAAGGTTGAATTTTATCAAACTCATCATCTTCAACTAATAAAGCACCTTTGTCTTTTAATTTACCCACAATAAAAAAAGGATCTAGTGGTACATATAAGCCATATTCTTGGTCAAAAAGATTAAAGTTAACGAGCAATTCATAACTCTCACTATCATCATCTGCGTAATCTTCTTCTAATTCATCGTAAATTGGTTCTTCAAGTTCTCCTGATACTGTCAATGTAACTGCTGATCTGATAAGTCTTAAATCATGTTCTTGAAGAACTGCTTCAGCATTTTTTAATATTTGTTCATTTTTATCTATTTTCTCAATTAGTTCAGGTTCATCTTTTTCATTTATCTTGAAAAGACTTACTGGAGTATCAACTGGTGTTAATAATGCATATTCTTGTCCTTCAACACTTACTAATTGTTCAAGATAACAAAATAGCTCGTTTCCATTTGAGTCATTTAATAAAAGAGTCTGTGCATCATAATTATCATTTGAATTGGCTTCTTTCATTTAAAAATTATCTATCCTTTTTAATATTAATATTTTATCTGACGTTTACCAGCTATTTCTTCTAATTCAGGACCTTCTTCGATCCATTGTTCAAGTATTATTTTTGCTGAAAAACTATCAATTAATCCGGATTTATCTTTTTTTATTCCAAATCTTTCTGAAGATTCCCAAGTTGAACTATGTTCGTTGACGTAAGAAAATGGAAGCTTTAATTCATTTGAAAGTAATTGACCGTAATTTTTACAGTCAATAGCTTGATTGGTCATTTGACCTTCTTCATCTAGCGGTATACCCACAATAAACCCAGTCAAATTAAATTCATTTATATAATTTCTAATGATTCTAATCTCTTGATTATTTTCAAACCGTTTTACTGCTGGAAGTATATTTGATGTTATGCAGAGGGGATCACAATAAGCTAATCCTATTCTTTTGGTACCTATATCCAAACTCAAAATTGACTTGGGTTTGGGTTTGCAAAATTTCACTTTGTTTTTAATGGAAAAGGAGATGGATATGGATTACCTTGCGGACTTAATTTTTCAAAGATTGATTCCAAAGATTGATTTATTATATTTACTTGTTTGGCTTCATTTTTAACTATTGTGTTACGAATAAGAATTATTTCTTGATTTTTTTCTCTGAGATTACATTCTTCGAGAAAAAGATTTAATTGAGAATTTTCTTTATAGGTTTTTAAATATGAAACAGGTGATTTTTCAAAAAATCTTTTTATAAATTCTTTTAAGATAGTATTGAATCTTTTATCCCAATATCTACTTATAGTTAAAGTATAAATTTCTTCGTTTTGATAATTTATATCTTTTAGAATTGAACATATAACTGAATTTTCATATATTAAGGCTCCACTTTTAGAGTTATTTCTTTTAAGAATGTCGTCTTGATCAAAATCTAAAATATTTCTTATTAGAGGAGATTGATTTGATCTTATAAAATTAACTACTTTTAATATATTTTGTTTATTAATGTTTTGGAATTCATTAATTAATGCATAGGGATTGGAATTTTGCTTTATAGATTTATTTAGATCAGAACCATCCCAAAGGATGATCTCTCCTAACGGTTGAAAGCCTAATTCTCTGGAGGTAGATATGAGGTCAACATTATTTATATCAGCGTTAATTATCCAACTTGAAGTTTTGATATCTTTTATTGAGATAGACTTTTTTATCAATCCTAAAGTTAATTGTTTATCTGTTAAAGAACACTTGTTGTTAATCAACTTGGGCCTAGATATTTTTAAGCAAGTCTCTTTTTTGTTTAAAGGAAAAATATTCAAATAACCAATAATTTCGTTTCCATAAATAGCAATTATGCATTTATTTTTATTTTTCTTAAGGTTATTTAAAAAAATTTTTAAGTCATCAAAGGTATTTATAATTGCCATCTTTAAAAACCAATTATTCAATTCCTTATTTTTGATATCTATTAAAAGGCTAATGTGTCTTATATGAAGTTCTTCAAAAGTTACTTCCATTCCTTTTTTAGATTGAAAAGAATAAGAGGTATCTTTTTTCATTTACTTTTTTTCTCTTATTAATACTATAGGGGTTTTTTCATCTCCATTGCCAGCTGGATTAGATATTAAGTTTCTTTTGAGTATTTTATTTACCGCTTTATTTGAACTAGCTAAGACTTTCACACCTCCAAGATCATTAACATCTACTACAGCGACATCTATATTTAAATGGTTCGAGACCTCCCTACAAAATAAATCTGCATTGAGTGGACCCATTACTATACTTTTGTCGTAAGGAGTAACTGTACCGCTTATATCATCAATGAGAGAAGATTCTGAACCAGTTAACCTATAAAACATACCCTTAATACCAAATAATTTGAAGAGAAATCCAACAAATAGTGCAAAGGTTATTCTTGTGACTCCGATTCTATTTATTAATAATTGCATCCCGCAAGCTGTTGCTAGACTGCTTGTAGGGTGAAAAAAATAACATAAAGCTTTTGAAAATAAACTATATTCTAAATTTTGAGGGGAAATATATCTATTTTGCATAATCGCTAGCGGACTCTCCCCAATTGTTAAAATATCATTTTTTTCTACTATTTCTTTGCAGTATTCAATCACAGTATTTACTGGGTTATCAAAGCAACCAAGTAAATCAGTTTTAATAGCAAAAGCTTTGTATTTATTATTTAAAGGAATTTCAAAAACTCCTTTCGCCCTTTGTTTTTGACCATCTAAATTAATTAAAAAACAGTCCTTATTATTTGAAATACCAAAATGTCCATAGTTCTCCCAAAATACTTTTAACCAAAGATATTTTATTTTTTTTCTAAAATTATTATTGCTAAATTTATATATGATTCTTACAAATAATTCTGAATTTGACTTGATAATTGTTGTTGGCCAGTAATTTTTTAAATTCTTAATTTTATTATTTTCATATATATAAATATCTTCTTGATAATTAAAATTTTGGCAATATTCGTTACCTTTATTTTTGAAAAAATCTAATTCAAAATTTATATTAGATACCATTGTCTCTTTGGTTTTACTTTTATTAGTTATTTTTAAATCAATAATTAATTCATTCAAACCATCCTTTTTTTTGATTTTGTAATTTATAGGTACCAGATTTAACTTTGATTTGGGTGAGTTTTTAATATATAAATCTGAAAGAATTAAAAAAATTAAAAGAATTAAGAGGATATTTATTAATATCATTTTTAATTAATTTTGTTTTTATCTTTTTTTTCAGAAATGATACTGTTGTATTCATTAAAACTTTCAAGAGAAAATGTAGTATCTTCTATATCAATTCCTTTTAGTTCACCTATAACTTTGTTTAATTCATCGATATTAATCATTCCATTTTGATCATATTTGACTTCACCATCACTATTTAAAATAATGGTTTGTGGAATTAATCCATTCCAATAATAATTAGGTTCATTTCTATGATCAGACTTTACTTTATCTTGTAATTCATCAGTAGTTAGAGCAATGATATCTATATTATTTCTCCATATCAAATCTAAACCAGATATTATCGGAGCCATAGCTTTACTATCTGAGCTATCGTCAAGATAAAAAAATAAAACTGCGACTCTTTTATTGTTTAATGATTCCTGAAGAGTTGTCTTAGGAGGAACTATAGCCCCATTACCTGCGTATATAGGAAAGATGTTGCCATCGTAACTATCAGTATCTCTGGATGCATTTGCTTTATATGGACTTAAGAAAATTAATGCTATTAGGATCCATTGAATTATTTTCATTAAAGTTTAAAAACTTACTTTGAACTTGATCTTCCTAATCCTTGAAGGATTCCTTTCCCTACTAAACCGATAGCTTTGCCAACAACCTTTGTAAGAAAAGTTACGAAGAGATTACCGATATATTTTACCGCAACTTCTAACTGCGGTGCTACGGCATCTCTTATCTCAACTAACAATGTAACTTGATTTTGTAGCCATTCTAGATTCTCTAATTCTTTCTCCCTATTTTCATTTTTAAAGTAACGGGTAAATTTATTGTCGATAATATCAATATATTCTCGTTTACTCTCGTACAAGTAGATAGGCATATAAATATAGTCATGCCAGCGATTGTAGTTATTAATATTATTTCTAAATCTTTCAAAATTTCTTGTCGATTGTAATTCGGGATTTATAAGCACAGTTCTTAATTCAGGCCAAGAAGAACAAATATTAAAGATTTCAGAAGCTAATAAATTACAGTTTCTTATTGTCCAATTTGAAATTATATTTTCAAGGATCAAAAACGATTCTGTTTCATAAAGAGGGAGTAATTTCCCATCATAGTCAAGAGCTTCATTTTTAACAATTGGCTCAATAAACATTATTGATTCATGTGATTCTGTATCTATCTCTTCGCAACTTACCTCACTATAGATAAAATCAT
>QCMA01000020.1 GCA_003214115.1 Prochlorococcus sp. AG-418-I21 | reverse complement strand
TCTAAAATATCTTTGTGAGCTTTCTCTATTTCATCTAGGAGTATTAATGAATAAGGATTTTTGCGTACAGCTTCAGTTAGTTGCCCGCCTGATTCGAAACCTAAATATCCAGGAGGCGCACCTATAATTTTGCTCACTGAATGCTTTTCCATATATTCAGACATATCCAGTCTTGTAATTGAAGCATTTGAATCGAATATTATTTTGGCTGTTACTTTACTTAGCTCTGTTTTTCCAACACCAGTTGGACCTAAAAAGAGAAAACTGGCTAATGGCTTACTTGGATCATTTAGACCAGTCCTTGATCTCTTAATGGAATCTGCAACTGCCCTAATTGCACTATCTTGACCAATAATTTTTTCTTTAAGGATTGACTCGAGGCTCAAGAGTTTATCTTTTTCTGACTGGTTTAAGTTCTGTACTGGAATAGAGGTCCACTTTGAGACAACTTCTGCAATATCATCAAAAGTTACCTCTTGTCTTAAAAGACTTGTATCTCCATTTTTTTGAGAATTTACTAGGGACTCACTTTTTTCTTTCAATTTTTTTTGCAAAGAATCTAAAGTTCCAAATTCTAATTCTGCTGCTTTGTTGAGGTCAAAACTCCTTTTGGCTTGTTCTATTTGCAATTGAACAGATTCAATTTCTTCTTTTATGGTGCTAATCTCATCAATTTCATCTTTTTCTTTTTTCCATTGAGCGCCTAATTCTGCCTGTTTATCTTTAAGGGATATAAGTTCATTATTGATTTTTTTTAATCTTTCTATAGAAAAATCATCCGTTTCTCTTTTTAAAGATAATTTTTCCATCTCGAACTGTAGAACTTTTCGATCAATTTCATCAATTTCCTCAGGTTTGGAAGTTATGACCATATTTAATCTTGAGGCTGCTTCATCTATTAGATCTATTGCTTTGTCAGGAAGAAATCTATCGTTAATATATCTTTCGCTAAGGGTTGCAGCAGCAACTAAAGCATTATCAGAAATTCTCACACTATGATGAACTTCGTATCTTTCTCTCAATCCTCTTAAAATTGATACAGTATCATCTATTGAAGGAGCATCAACTTTTATCTTTTGAAATCTTCGTTCTAAAGCAGGATCTTTTTCTATATTTTGTTTATGTTCATTAATAGTTGTAGCACCAATACATCTAAGTTCTCCTCTCGCAAGCATTGGTTTTAAGAGGTTGCTTGCATCTAAAGAACCTCCACTAGCGCCTGCACCAACTACCGTATGAATTTCATCAATAAAAAGAATAATCTTACCGTCTGATTCTTTCACTTTCTTAAGAATATTTTTTATTCTTTCTTCAAATTCTCCACGATATTTTGCTCCAGCTAAAAGTAAACCCATATCTAATGAAATTAGTTTCCTATCTTGTAGCGCAGAAGGTACATCGCCATTAATAATTCTTTGAGCTAACCCTTCTACAATGGCTGTTTTCCCAACCCCAGGTTCTCCAATAAGAACTGGATTATTTTTTGTTCTTCTACTCAATATTTGAATTGTTCTTCTAATCTCTTCATCCCTACCAATAACAGGGTCTAAAATCCCATCTCGTGCAGATTGAGTTAGATCAATACCATATTTTTCCAAAGACTTATTAGAACTATTAAATTCATTTTTTACTGCCGGATCTGACTTCATTTTCTTTATAAATTCAAGAAATTCTGGAATACCTTTTTGATTTAAAATTTGAAATCCATATTTATCATCATAAGTGAAACCGTAAACTAAGTGTTCTGTTGATATCACTACATCATTTAAACTATTTTTAATTTCAATCGCCTTCAAAAATATTTTGTGAAGAGTATCACCAATATATAAATTATCTTGTTTATTTTTCATTTTTGCCTTCGCATTTAATGAAGAAGTTATTTCCCTCTCAAGATCTTTTAAATTTACATTATTTTTTTTTAAAATCTTTTTTGTAATATTGTCATCTTTTATAAGAGCTAATAATAAATTATCAGAGTCTACATTTTGTTGAAAATTTTTATAAGCAATTTCTTTGGCAAAAATAAAACAGTTCCAAGCAGAATTCGAGAATTCGCTTGGAACTATTTTCATCAATCAAAATTTGGATATGACAGTAATAAATATTAAGTCAAAAAGTTTGTTTAACTATTTAGAAGATTTATTCAACAATAACTTTACCTACCATCCCAGCGCCTCTGTGTGGCTCGCAATAGTAATCATAAGTTCCAGCAGTATCAAATGTTTCTTCCCAAGACTCTCCTGGAGCAAAAGCTAGGTCTGCATGACTTAATTCTTCATGCCCATCAAAAACAGCATTGTGAGGGGCAAGTTTATTATTGACGAATTTAACTGTATCACCAGCACTAATGGTTACTGTACTTGGTTCAAATGCAAGCATTCCAGCATCTGTTCCAAGTTTTACTTCAACAGTCTTAGCCAAAACTGATGAAATACCTAAACCTAGAGTTAAAACTATTGCAAATAACCCTGCAAAGATTGAACGTAACATAATAAAAAATTTGCTTATTTATACATATTACAGGGCTTTGGTAACCTAACTGCGAGAATTTTAATTGTTATTACAGCTTGGTAACTTTGATAACCTTAAAATATCATTCAGTGACTTGGCATAACTTTTAAGTTTGAAAGTCTCAGGATTAGTGATGGGGACATGATTAAAGTCATATTTTTTGATACTGAAGCTATCCCAAGGAGTGGTTTGGATGGGGAGAATTCTTAATAATATTTTTAGAATTTTTTTTGTAAGCGGTATCGCAAAAAATCTCCTCATATTATGTTTTTTTAAAAGTATAATTATGGCATCATCAACTGAAATGAATTTTTGACCTAGCACAAATTTTCTAAAGCCTTTGTATTGCTCTTCTTTATGATTTTTAATTAGAAACCCGCAAATCTGGGCGATATCATTTGCGTGTATAAAGTGAAATTTAGAATCGAGTTTTAAAAATCTTGCTAACCAAAGCCATTTCCTAATTTCTTTCAATCCACTAGTTAAATAACTCACAGGATATTTACTCTTTTTCCCAACATTCCCTCCAAAAACCAAGGTAGGGAAAACAGCGAATGTTTTTTCTGCAAATGAGCTTTCTCTAAGTCTCTGGAAACATTCATATTTTGTTTGAATGTACTCTGTTCCATAAATCAATGATTCTCTCATTAATTCTGTTTGGGTATCAAGAATACTAGCTGTTGAAAAATAAATAATCTTTTCTAACTTTTCAATATCAAACATTTCTAGTAATTCTTCAAAAGCTTTAATATTTACTTCATAGGCTCTTTTTGGATCTCCCCAAGCTGTGGCAGTATGTATTAAGTAATTAATTTGACTAATTTCCTTTTTATACCTATTTGATTCCCTGATATCGCACACCATTAACTTGACTTTTTTATTTTCTTGAACAGAAATTGGCAACTTACTTTTGTCTCTTACCATGAGATAAAGCCTGAATTTTGTGTTTTTTAAAAACCAATCAACTAAATATTGGCCAACACATCCATTCGCACCTGTGATTAATAAGTTTTTATATGCCAAGACTTTGACTAGTAAGTGAGTTTTTTTCCATGTTCAAAAAATGTTTGAGCATTTTCTTCTGGAGTCCCAGGTAAAATCCCATGACCTAAATTAAGAATATATTTCCTGTCTTTAATTTTATTGAAAGTATTATCTATCCTCTCTTTTATTGATTCTTTGTTTCCGAATAAAATGCCTGGGTCAACATTACCTTGAATTCCAATCTCCCTGGGGATTCTTTTACAAGCCTCTTGAATATCTACTGTCCAGTCTAATGAGATTATATCTACTCCAGTTTTTGCCATTCTTTCCAGTACACCGGCACTTCCTGAAATGTAAAGAATTATTGGTGTTTCAGGGTATTCCGATTTTACAATTTCAATAACTTTTTTTTGGTACGGCCCAGCAAAGATATCGTAATCTTGTGGACTTAGTTGGCCTGCCCATGAATCAAAAATTTGTACTACTTGCGCTCCAGATTTTATTTGATACTTAAGATATTCACCAATAGATTTTGCAAAATGATCAAGAAGTTTATGAAGTAAATCTGGTTCATTAAAAGCCATTGATTTTATTAAAGAATAATTTTTACTGCTTTTACCTTCAACTACATATGCAGCAAGAGTCCAAGGTGCGCCAACAAAACCTAAAACTGTTGCCTCATTATTCACATCTTTTTTTAGTGAAGTAAGAACTTGTCCAACAAAACCTAAACTCTCACTTGGATTTAATTCTTTTAAATTTTCTACCTGGTTAAGGGTTCTTATTGGGTCCTCAATAATTGGACCTTTACTTTCTATTATTTCAAAATTTATTCCCATCCCTGGAAGAGGTGTGAGAATATCTGAAAAAAGGATCACACCATCCGGTTTGAAAGCATGAAAAGGTTGCATTGAAATCTCATATGATAGTTCTGGATTCTCAGACCTCTCTCTAAAGCTTGGGTAACGCTCCCTTAAATCTCTATAGATTTTCATATATCTTCCTGCTTGCCTCATCATCCATACTGGAGGCCTATTTACTTTTTTACCTAATGCGGCAGAGAGTAGTAGTGGTAAATCTTGACCCATTTTTCAATTCGATATTTAAAAAAAAATTAAAATCCAACTTAAAAATCTTACAATGTAAAGCAGAGCAAAAGCGTTATATGAACATTTATATGAAGCACTAAGTTAAATGAGCCTTTTTATTTTTTTGATTTATGTTTGAAGATACTCACGCTTAATGGGGGCAAAGCAAGTTCTAGAGCATTTTGATAATCATGAATATTGTAATTTATAGTTTCTTTACCACCCATATTCCCTTTGTTACTGCCCCCGTATCTAGAGCCATCTGAATTAAATATTTCTTTATAGAATCCTTCCACAGGAACACCTACTTTGTATGAACCATGAGTATTAGGTGTAAAGTTAGCAACAACAACAAGCCACTCATTAGTATCGTTTTCTCTTCTCATGAAACTTATTACCGAATTAGATTTGTCATTACAATCAATCCACTGGAAACCATAAGGATCAAAATCGTTTTTCCATAATGCAGGTTCATTTTTATAAAGTGCGTTTAGGTCATCAATCAAGTTTCTTATTCCTTTATGAGGCTCAAATTCTAGTAACTCCCATTGCAGATCATCCCAAACATTCCATTCTTGTCTTTGTCCAAATTCCATCCCCATAAATATCGTTTTTTTACCAGGGTGGGTCCACATATAAGTTAGTAAAGCTCGTGTATTTGCATATTTCTTCCAGTCATCACCGGGCATTTTATGCAAAAGATGACTTTTCCCATGGACAACTTCATCATGGCTAAGAGCAAGCATAAAGTTCTCTGTATAGTTATATGTTATTGAGAAAGTTACACTATTTTGATGGAATTGCCTAAACCAAGGATCTATCTCAAAATAATCGAGCATATCGTGCATCCATCCCATATTCCATTTCAAATTAAACCCTAACCCGCCATTGTCAGTTGGTTTGGTAACCATGGGCCAAGTGGTTGATTCTTCTGCGATAGAAAGTGCACCTGGGAAATGTTGGAAGAGTACATGATTAGCCTGTTGAAGAAATTTAACGGCTTCTATATTTTCATTCCCACCATTTTCATTGGGTATCCATTCTCCATCTGGGCGTAGATAATCTCTGTAAAGCATTGAAGCTACAGCATCTACTCTTATTCCATCAATATGAAACTCTTCAAACCAATAAACGAGGTTGGCTACTAAGAAATTTCTTACTTCGTTTCTGCTGTAATTAAATATTAGGGTCCCCCACTCTTTATGTTCGCCTATGCGTGAATCTCCATGTTCATAAAGATGATAACCATCAAAAAATGCTAAACCATGCTTATCTTTTGGGAAATGACCAGGTACCCAATCGAGAATTACGCCTATGCCCTCTTCATGACATTTATTGACAAACTCTCTAAATTCATTTGGGGTGCCAAATCTACTTGTTGGTGCATACCAGCCTGTAACCTGATATCCCCATGAACCGTCGAAAGGATGTTCAGAAATTGGCATTAGTTCAATGTGAGTAAATCCTCTCTCTTTTACATAAGGGATGAGTTTTTCGGTTAATTCTGGATAAGTTAATAATCTTGTTCCAGGTTTTAAGTCTGCTGCAGGCACTGGGTCTCTTGGATCACCATTTTCTTCGAGATATTTATTATCTATTGATTCATGGAGCCAACTTCCTAAATGCATCTCATAAACTGAAATTGGCTTGTTAATTTGGCTAGAAGAATCCCTATTTGAAATCCAAGAACTATCATTCCAATTAAAGTTTTTCAATTTTGAAACTATTGAACCATTTTGAGGTCTGATTTCATGAAGGAAACCATATGGGTCAGCTTTCTCATAAATATGACCTTTTTGTGTTCTTATTTCATATTTATATGTGTCTCCCTCCTTCATTGTGGGCATGAATAGCTCCCAAATCCCCCCTAGTCGTTTTTGCATTGGATGATGTCTCCCATCCCATGAATTTATATCCCCAATTATCGAGATTGATTTTGCATTTGGAGCCCAAATGCAAAACATGACTCCTTTTTGATTCTTTTCTTCAATGAGATGTGCTCCCATTCTTTCCCAAATATGATGATGATTACCTTCTGCAAAAAGATGCCTATCAACTTCTCCCATCCATTCCTTTCTATATGACCAAGGGTCATGTTGTTTATGTGTGATCCCTCCTCGTGAAATATTTAATTCGTAATTAGAATTTGGATTTTCAGGCAGGATTGCTTCAAAAAGCCATTTGTGATTTATGCTTTCCGCTTTGTAGGTATTATTTTTAAAATTTATTTTAACTTCGTCCGCTTCAGGCATCCATACCCTTATTACCCATTGCTCTTCATAAAAATGAGGACCTAATATTTTTAATGGATTATCATTGCAACAATTTTCTAGGTTGATAGCTTCTGATTTAATCCAGTCTGCTTGAAATGTTTCGATCATGACTGGTAGATATTAAGGATTAATAATATCAAATGATCAACCAAAAAAATAATTATTTATTAAAAAAAGGGGTCATTTTCATAAATGTTTCATTAAGGTTAAAACTTAAAGTGATAATTCTATGATTTACTGAAGGCGCCTCAACATTTCCCTCCCTAAATCCAGGATTTACTCCAATAGCAGGATAAGCTGCTGCAGAAATTGATAACCGAAGCCTGCTTCCTTTAATCAAACAAATATTTGTTGGCTGCATTGCTATTTGATAAATGGATTCTTCATTTATTTTGGAGTTTTTAATTCTTAAGAATCCAGTTGAAAATTGATTTACCGTTTCATTACCTTCTTCAACTAGAGATAAAGCAAGGCAAATATCGAAAGTAGGCTGATCACTTTTTACCTGAATTTCTAATGTGGGAGCTCCCGTTAAATATTGATCTTCTTCAAAAGAATTGGTTTGAAAAACACCTACATCCAGGCGTTTATCAATAATACTTCTATCAAACTTTCCAGGATTTGGACCTAAATGACCGCCGTCAGATGGAGTAGGTCTCCATGGGTCATTAACAATTGTGAACCATCCTGATCCTTTTGTATTTATGGTCAGACTTCCATCTTCAACATCAACATTTGCATTGCCATCGCTTTTAAGCCCAAAAATAAATTCAGGGTGAAATCTATTATTTAATTCTTCCCATTTATTTAATGAAATATTCCATATTTTTTTCTCGCCTTTAAAATTCTTAGAATTAAGGTTATCATCAGATTTTAAATGTTTATCAAAAAATTTTAATAAAGATTCTTGTGATCCCTCCCACCAATTTAGATGTGTCGCATTCCCAATAATAATTTCTGGACTTCCTCCCGCTTCTTTAGATTTTGTATAGAGATCAAAGGCCCCTTTTAAATGTGGATCCCAAAGTCCTCCAATAATTAACATAGGTTGTTTCATCCATGTTGAAATTGGCTTAAATTCTTCAAAGGGGCGAGAATTATTTAAATTTTCAAGCCATTCCAAAACAAAGCTATTAGGATCATATTTTTTTAAAATATTAATCCCTTCCCTTAAATAACTTTTATTTTCTAAGGCTAATCTTATCTTTCCCCACTCAAATAAATTATTTTCTCTTTTCATTTTTAGTGCTGCAATTTGAAGTCCCCATGCAATATTGTTATTCCACCAATATGCTCCTCCATCTGAGCACCAATGATCCTTAATATTCATCCCAGTCATTGCTGGAGATAAACAATCGGGTGGCTTTGAATTTAGTTCGCCAGTTAGTTGAGTAAATCCTTGATATGAGAAACCATATAAGCCAAGTTTTCCATTACATTCTTTTAGAGACCTTACCCATTCATGGGTTTCTGAAGTATCGCTAGCTTCTTGAGAAAAGCCATTAAAAACTCCTTCAGAAGAACCCATACCTCTAACATCTTGAATTATTACCATATATCCTTTGGAAGCCCACCATTCAGGGTGAGAGTAGGTAATAGTTGAAGCTATTTCCCTGCCATAAGGTTGTCTCATTAATAATGTGGGCCATGGCCCATTACTATTAGGAATCCAAATCCTTGATATAAGTCTTACTCCATCTCTAAGTACTAGAGCCTTGTCAAACCATCTTGAACCAGACATTTAGGCTTTAGATAATATCTGGACAGTGCAGCCCAATGACGTAAATAGAAAAGATCTCTGCGTTTACGGGAGTTAAATTCTTTTTGATTGATACATACTCTATAGCTCTATCTGAACTGGCTGATATACCTTTTGAATTAAACTCTCTAAACTTATTACATAAATTTCTAGCCTCGTTTGGATTCTTTTTTACACTTTCCAATAAGTTAGATTGACTAAAAACAGGGTAAAAAGAGTTGGAAAACAAAAATAATAAAAATAAAAAAGGTTTCATTATCACAAACTTTATCTAAATTCTACATTAAAAAATTTTTTTTAACCAAGATTCCAAATAGATTCTTAGATTTGACTAGCTTTTTTAATCCATTCTTCTAAAAGAGTAAATGTTGTATCTATTTCAGTCTTTACTCTAAGTTTTCTTTCAAGTCTCCCGATTTTACGTTCTAATTCGTAAGGAGTAGATAGAGATAATGATTTAATAGAAGATATGCCGCAATGTAAAAGTAGATATGCTTGCGGTGGAGAAATTCCAATTTCTTTTTTAAAAATAGCTATAGCTCTAATTTTCTTTAGATTATTCACTGTACATAGTGAAGATTTTCTTTGAATCGCATTTATATCTTGGTCCGAAAGATTACTTAATTTTTCAAAGTCAGTTAGATTATTTTGAATTAAAAAAGATTTCTCATGTCTAAAGTTAGTTGGCAAAAAATCTAAAAAGTGTTCGCTTTTCATTGTCAAATAGACTAATTCATTTTGACATTTTTCTGGACTTCTCCTATAACAACTGGTTTACTCACTCCATTTGAAATTTTTTCAAGTTTTCTTATCTTTATTTTTACATTTGCACCGGATCTGCTACCTTTCCTTAAGTTTCCCGACAATTGTTCTAAAGTTGGTTGAATAGACTCTTCTGGGAAATCATCATCTGCTTTAGCAATAATCAAATCGAACCCGTTGTCATAAACAATTGGGACATATTTTGCATCTTCTATTACTACCTGTTCAGTATAACTTTGTATAAATGCCCAACTGCTTAAAGAAAGTAATAATGAAAAAATAGTTGCTCCTATTATTCGAAATTTAAAACCAAAATTAAAAATAAAGGCTATTAAAGTAATGCATAAAAGGAATATTCCAAGAAATCCAAAAATTTTGGGTGTATTCTCTAATAGTTCAAAAAAAGACATTTAGTGGCTTTGACCTGATTAATTTCTTATATTTTGTAAGCCTACTCTATTTTTGGGTTCTAACTTGAAAAAAATTAGATCTCTAAATTTAAATACTAAGATTCTTTTACTAGGGATGCTCTTCCCCTTAGGTTTTTTAGGCACTTTTTTATTAAACAATTTTTTAAAAGAAACCTATAGTTCTAGGAAATTGGAAATTGAAGAAAGTATTGAGAATCTTCTAGATAAAAATGTTGATTTAGGTGATTATGTCGGAATTAGATTTTTAGGCATTTCTTTGGGTAATTCAAAAATTAAGGATAAAAAAAATATTGATTCTGAAATTAAAGCTAAAAATGTATATGTGGGCATTATGCCTTTTAGATCTTTTTTAAAACAAAAATGGATTGTAAAAATAAGGCCTGAGCAATCTGAAATTAATATTGATAGAGATTTTTTTAAAAGGGATAAGCCTTATGAAAAAAACAGAAGTCCAAACAAATCAAAATTAAAATATGACTTGAATTTCAACTTAAATAAATATTCAATTCTAAATCTTAAAAAATCAGGATTAGAGACAAAAATAAAAGGTAAGGTTATTTATAATTCAAGTAGTAGAGAAATTATTGCAAATATAAAATCAAATTTTGATGGAAAAGGTCTCCTAAAATTTAAATTTAATACAAAATTAAATAAAGACTTTTTAAAGCTGGAGTTATTTTCTAGTGGATTAGATCTTGAGGGATCTTCTTATAGAATTGGGAATAGAAAAATTAGCTTTAAAAAGGGTAACTTTAAATCTAACTTTAAATTTAATAAATCATCAACACAAACATTTTGCAAAGGAAGTTTTTCTTTCACTAATTTAAAGATTAAACCAGAAGATTTCACAGAAAATATAAATTCAAATTCAACTACGTTTTTTTGTAAAGATAATTATTTAATAGGAAATTCCGAAAATTTAAATTATGGAACTTTGAATTCAAACTTTAATCTAAATATCCCATTAAATAAAAGTTCTAACAAAATTGATTTAAAAGGAAGTATTGGATACATTAACAGTCTGAATCCAGATATCAAATTATCGGGTAATATTCCCTATTGGTTTGATAAAAGAGGAATTAATTTTGGTAATATCGATTCTAGTTTCAAAATAAATAGAACTCAATTATCTAATTTAAATATTTTCCGAAATAATGATATTAGGGGTTTTGTTACTGCTAAAGGTGAATTAAAAGGAAAAATTAATGATCCCGATATTTCAATAAAGTTTAATGTTGATTATCCTCACTTCAAAGGGATTCGGATTAGAGAAATATGGGAGGGAAATATTAAAAATAAAAATGATAAATTTCAGTTAAATATGAAAAACAGATACTCTCCCATTCCTTCATTTCTCTCTATAGACTTTGATTCTAATCTTAAATTAGAAAATGTATCTTTTAGTAGAATTTTTAATTCTAATAAAGGAAACATAGAGCTATTTAAAGAGAATAATAGTTATATTTGGACAGCTAATAATTTCCCTCTTGATGAACTTCAATTATCAATAAGGAACACTCAATTCGATAGAATTGAGGGAATTATCAATGGTTCTGGATCAATATCTTCAGACCAGTCATCCCTAGAGGGACGACTTGCTTGGAGTCTAGGTAAATATAGAAATATTAATCTAGCTAATTCATTATTTGATTTTAGCGTTAAAAATAATAATTTTTATGTAAATTCTTCATTGTATCCAATTGATGGAGGAATAATTGAAGTCGAATATGACTCAAATAAAAATAATTTAATTAATTCAGAATTTACGAATATAAGCACTAGTTGGACTATCCTTACGGCTTTTGATATTTTTAACTTTGATAAAAAAAGAGTTATTCCCTTAAGTAAATCGAATATTTTGGATGATTTGGAAATAAATAACAATAATAAATCATTTAAAGAGAAAATCGATTTTATAAATAACTTTATTGAAAATAGTAATTTGCAAGAGGACAAATTTAATTTGCAAAAATATTTAAATAAATTTAGAAGCAGATACAATGGAAAAATTACTATTCAAGGCGATAGACCAGTTAATTACAAATTGAATGCAAAATTAAATGGCTATCTTGATGTTTCTAGAGATGACTATAAGAATAATAAAGAGGAATTTTCTATTGATATGGAAGGAGGATTATTAGAAGGGAAAGGTACTTTAAGAATTAAAAAATTACCGTTAAGTTCAGCAAATATCTTTTTAAATAAACCAAGAGATTTTCTTGGAGGGTTGGATATGAATTTATTTTATGATCTTGATAAAAAATCTTTCTCAAGTGAAATTTCTTCCAATAATTCATCAATTAAAAATAATATAATAATATTTGATAGAGGACTAATTGAATTTAATAATTCTATTTTTGATATTGATTTTTCCCTTCTAATAAATGAATCTGAAATCCCAATTAATATTGAAGGATCAATACCCATAAATAAATCAGAGGACTTAGATCTAAGATTGATTGGAAATGGAAAATTTATTGAGTTAATAGATATTTTTGCTGATGAATACTTTACCTTTAAAGAAGGTGAAGTAAATCTTCGGATGATAATAAAAGGTAAGATAAATAAGCCAATTTTAAACGGTTTTATAGCAATTAAAGATTCCGAAATTGATTTTTACAAAAACATAATAAAAGATATTAATAGCTTGATAATTTTTGATTTTGATTATTTAGAAATCAAAAATCTAAAAGCAAAGGCGAAAGATTCTGGAGATATCTTTATGATGGGATCTTTGCCTTTTTATAGTAAGAATGATTCTGGCAAATCAGAGATTAATACGATATCGAATAAATTTACTTTCAAGACAGATAATTCTAATTTTCTAATAGATGCAGATATAAATTTAAGCGGATCATTTGAAAAACCAGTTTTGGGAGGAAATTTATCTCTTAATAATGGATTTATTAACTTTAATAGGAATAATCAGAATAATAAATTAGATGCAAATATTAAACAAAATGAAGATAAAAAGGATTGGCCAGAACTCTATTGGAATAATAATAAGAATATTGAAATAATTTCAAATGAAACAATTTTGAATTCCGTTCTTTTAGGTGAAACTTTACCTAATTATTTGGATAATTTGAGTTTTAATAATCTTAAATTAAAACTTGGACCAGATTTTACACTTCAATATTCTGAAATCGTTAAAGCTGAATTAGATTCGTTAGTTGATTTAAATATAAATGGATCTGTTGGGAAAGATTTAAAGGCTAGGGGCTTAATAAAATTAAGTAAGGGCATAGCAAATTTATATACAACTCCTTTTAAATTGGACAAAAATAAAGATAACCTTATTTTATTTGCAGAAAGAAAAGGTATAGTCCCAGATTTAAACTTTTCTTTAGTTAGTAGAGTTCCTGATTCAATAATTCCTATAAGTGAAAATAATCTAGATACAAATATTTCTGGTAATTCTAATGCTGATTTAGGTTCAGGTGATTTGGGAACATTTGGAATTGGAAATTCAAGATTAATAAAGATTGAGGCCTCTTATTCAGGCCCTTTAGATCAATTATCATTTGAAGATGAAAATAAAAGAATTCAATTAAGGAGTACTCCAAGTTATAGTAGGTCTCAAATAATTGGTTTGATTGGAGGTAACTCTGCAAATTTAATAAATAGAGCATTTATTTCTCAACTTAATAATGCAGATGCTTTAAGTGAAAGATTTCAGTTATCTTTATATCCAGCCTTAATAGAAAATAACGATAATTTAAATAATATTTTTTCTAATGATAATTTAGACATTGTAAATGATGGACAAACATCTTCTAATGAACAATTTTCTTCTCAAGCTTGGGTAGCTGAATTAGGAATTGATATAACTGATGCAATTAATTTTGCCTTTCAAACTGTTCCAGGTAGAGATGATATTTCACCTACAGGAATTTTAACTTTTCAGGCAAATCCAAACTTAGAATTACTAGGATCTTATGATTATGATAGAGATTGGAAAAGTCAAATTCAATTATTTTTTAGATATTAATTCAGAAAAAGATTTACTTTAAAGAATCGTTTATTTCAATTATTATTAAATTAATTAAAAAATACTATGGCAAATATCTTTGAAGTTCCTCAACCAGGTAATGATCTTCTAGAAAAAGCTGATAAAGTTCGTTTGGCATCAATAAAAATAAGTCAGACTGAAAATCAAAATCGAATCAAAGCCTTAAATTTTATGGCTGATTATTTAGAAAAAAATACTAATGAAATATTAGAAGCTAATAGTGAGGACTATGAAAGAGCAGAAAAAAAAGGAATTTCAAATGCTTTACTCTCTAGATTGAAGTTATCAAAAGCAAAATTAAATTCAGGAATTGAAGGAGTAAGAAAAGTTGGAGACTTGGCTGACCCTGTAAATCAAGTTCAAATAAAAAGAGAGCTTTCGAATGGATTGACCTTAGAGAGAAAAACTGTGCCAATCGGAGTCTTAGGAATTATTTTTGAATCAAGGCCAGATGCCGTGATGCAGATTAGTTCTCTAGCAATAAGATCAGGTAATGGAGTAATGCTAAAAGGTGGAAGTGAAGCTAATTTAACCAACACTGCAATAGTCCATGCTCTTAAAAAAGGCTTATATGAATCAGGTCTTGATAGAAATGCAATATGTTTATTAACAAGCAGAAAAGATAGCATGGCGATGTTAAATCTTGAGAAATATATTAATTTAATAATTCCAAGAGGAAGTAATGAATTAGTTAAGTTTATACAGGAGAATACAAGAATTCCTGTGCTAGGCCATGCTGATGGAATTTGTCACTTGTTTATAGATATTGAGGCAAAACTAGAGATGGCTTTATCAGTCGCTTTGGACAGTAAAATTCAATATCCTGCAGCATGTAATGCGATCGAAACTTTATTAGTCCATAAAGATATCGCACCAGCTTTTCTAGAAAAAGCCATCCCTTTGTTTAATGCTAATGATGTTAAATTAATTGGAGACAAGAGATCAGTTGAATTAGGGATAAAGTATGAGGCTAGTCTAGAAGATTGGAAAACTGAATATTTGGATTTAATTCTATCCATAAAAATTGTTGATGATCTTGAGGAAGCAATCACACATATTCAAAAATATGGTTCAAAACATACTGATGGAATAATTACTGAAAATTCAAATACTGCAAATAAATTTATGAATGTAATTGATAGTGCAGGTGTTTTTCATAATTGCTCTACTAGGTTTGCAGATGGGTTTAGATATGGATTCGGAGCTGAAGTTGGTATATCTACTCAAACGCTTCCACCAAGGGGCCCTGTAGGTCTAGAAGGTTTGGTAACTTATAAATATTTCCTGAAAGGTGATGGTAATATAGTTGATGATTTTTCATCAGGAAAGGCTATCTATACACATAAAGATCTTTAAAACTTTTAAAGATGGAAACTTTTTTAAAAATTGAGAATATTAAACTTTGGGCTAGGGTTGGCGTTCTTGATGAAGAGAGGGAATTAGGACAACTATTTAACTTAGATATATTTTTGTGGACTGATTTTGAAAAATGTACAGTAAATGATGATATAAAAAAAACAGTTGACTATGCAAAATTAGTCCAAATTTTAAAAGATCAATCAAAGCAAATATATTGTTTCACAATCGAAAAATTTTCAAATGCAATTTTAGAAATCATTGATCAGGAATTTAAGCTTTCTAAAATTAAAATTATTTTGACAAAGTGCAATCCTCCAATTACAGGTTTCGATGGGAAGGTTTCGATAGTAAGAATTCTTGAAAATAATTAAAGTATTGGAAAACCGAAATCCCATTATATTGATTCATGGTCTTTGGAATACTTCAAGTATTTTTTCTTCTATTACCTCAAAACTTGATGATATTGGCATTGAATATTTTGCCCCAACTCTTAAGCATTCATATGGAATGACTTCAATTTTGGATTTGACTAAAAAATTAAACGAATTAATTTTAGAGAAATATGGCTTAGAAAAAGAAATAGATATTTTAGGATTTTCCATGGGAGGAATAATTGGTAGGTACTGGCTTCAAAAATTTAATGGTTATAAAAGAACAAGAAGATTAATATCTATAGGTTCCCCTCATAAGGGAACTTTGACGGCTCAATTAATACCTAAATACCCTTTTAGAGGAATATCAGAAATGAAAATAAATAGTAAATTTTTGAAAGAACTTGCAGATAACGATTTTTTTCTTCATGGTATCGAGTGTATAAATTTCTTTACTTATTGGGATCTAATGGTTTTCCCTGGCTGGTGGACTAATTTAAATTTTGGGAAAAAGATATCAGTAAAAGTATATAAACATAGAAATCTTGTAAGAAATAAATCTGTTGTTGAGAAAATAATCTATGAAATTATTATGTAGTGCCAGATAAACCTAAGTGTCTTATTAGGGAATCTGTTTGTGGCTCTCTTCCCCTGAATAGTTTAAATATGTCCAATGGAGGTAAGCTTCCTCCCAAGCTAAGTATTGTATCTTTGAACTTCTTTCCTATTAACTTTAAATCTTCAGAGTTTTCTAGATCAGCTTCTTCGAACATTGAGAATGCATCAGCACTTAGAACCTCAGCCCATTTATATGAGTAATATCCAGCAGAATATCCACCTGCAAATATATGACTAAAACAACAAAGGAATTGATCTTCTTGAATTGGTTTAATAACGGTAGTTTGTTTTGCAATTTCTCTTCTTATTTCATCTGCTGTTTTACCTTCGTGTTTATCAATACTACTGTGTAATCTGAGGTCAGTTATCGCGAAATGTATTTGTCTAAGAGTAGCCATACCACAATTAAAAGTTCTATTCTTTAGAAGCTTTTCAAAATTTTCGTCGGATAATTTCTCTCCTGTTTTATAGTGCTTAGCAATATTCAAAAGTGTGTTTTTGTGGAAACACCAGTTTTCCATGAATTGACTTGGAAGTTCGACCGCATCCCATTCAACATTATTGATACCAGCAGCTTGAGGAAGATTTACAGTAGTAAGCATGTGTTGAAGACCATGACCAAATTCATGGAACAGAGTTTGAACCTCTTCAAAACTCATCAAACTTGGCTTATCTTTTGAAGGTGGAGTCTGATTACAAACGAGATAAGCAACAGGGAGAGTCTTCTTGCCGACATTATTTTTATTCAAACATTCATCCATCCAAGCCCCTCCTCTCTTTGATTCAGGCCGAGAATATGGATCGAGGTAAAAAGAAGCTATTTTGTTATCTTCCTTATTGAGAATATTGAAAAACAAAACGTCATCATTCCATAGAGGAGCCTCGTCAGTAGCCTCGACTACTTTGATTTCAAAAAGCTTTTCGCTTAATTTAAATAAACCTTTCAAAACATCATTTAGTGGGAACCAAGGTCTCAAAGACTCTTGATCCAAATTTAACTTTTCCTTTCTAAGAAGTTCTGACCAATAACTAATATCCCATGGCTCAATATTCTGTGATTTTGGAAATCCATTAGCTTTAGAGAACTTATCGAGCGTTTCTAATTCAATTTTTGCGGTTTTGAATGCTGGTTCTCTCAATTCTTCTAAAAGTTTTTCAACATTTTTAATTTCTTTGGCCATTTTCGTTGACAAACTTAGTTCAGCCCAACTTTTATAACCGAGAAGTTTAGCCTGTTTAGTTCTAAGAGATAATATCTTTTCAATGATTTGAGAATTATTTTTTTCTCCTTGAGACGCTCTGCCAACGAATGCCTTATAAAGTTTTTCTCTAAGGTTACGGTCTTTGGCATATGTCATAAATGAAGTATAAGTTGGTATGTCTAGACTTAATTTCCAAGGACCATTTTTAATATCAACTTCTACATCTTTTTTTAAGTGATTGTGTGCAGAAATTGCCATCAATTCAAGTACTCTTTCAGGAAGACCATTGACTTCAGATTTTTTATTTAATATCAAAAACCATTTATTAGTGGCATCAAGAACGTTGTTGCTGAAGTCTGTTGATAACTTTCCAAGCTGTTCTGTAATATCGTTGAAATTTTCTTGATCATTTTTTTGTAGTGAAATTCCTCTATGTTGCATCTCAAGAATTTCTTTATCTAAAATTCTGTTTCTGATTTGATCAAAATTATTTGTTTCTTTAAGCTTTACTAAAGAATTATAAATTATTTTACTTTGTCCGAATTTATTACTCAAGCTAATAATTTCGGGAAGAAATTTTGCATAAATATCTCTAAGACTTTCAGAATTATTTACAGCATTTAGATGACTTATTACACCCCAACTCCATCTTAGATTTTCATTGACTTCATTTAATGGATTTATAATCTTATCCCAATTTAAATCATTTTGAGTCAAATAATTAGATAAATTTTTCTCTATGTTTTGAAAGTCTTTAAAAATCTTCTCTAGTACTACTGGGAATTGTTTACTTATGTTTTCGGGAGTAAATTTTTTAAATTCTGGTAATTCTCCATATTTAAAAATTGAGGTATCCATTTATTAAAATAGTTTAATTAACTAGAATTGGGATTAATCCTACTAACTTAGCTAAAGTAAGTTGCTGACTGAGAGCATTCGTTGAAGTTTCGTATAGATTTATGGCGATTTTTGGCCAAAAACCTATCACCAAAGTAGGTAGTAATAAACTGAAACCAATCGTCAATTCTCTACCATTCATCTCTTTCACAGTTGCTAATGCAGGAATTCTAGGGCCAAAGAATACTCTTCGGCACATTGATAAAAGATATATTGGTGTTAGAACTAAGCCTACAGCTGCAATAAGAATCGTTATCGATCTAAAAATAGAGCTAAAGCCTTCTTGACTAGTGATACCTAAAAATACAGTTATTTCACTTATAAAACCACTCATTCCAGGAAGAGCTAGAGAGGCTAAAGAGCTTGCTAAGAAAAAAGCAAAAGTTATTGGCAAGACCTTTGCTAAACCGCCCATATTTGGTATAGAAAGAGTATTTGTTCTTTCATAGAAAGAGCCTGTCACAAAAAACATAGCTGCAGCTATAAGTCCGTGACTGATCATTTGTAGCATTGCTCCGCTTATCCCTAGAGCATCTACTGCTCCAATTCCTAATAGAACAAAACCCATATGACTGACTGAGCTACATGCAATTCTTCTTTTAACGTTGTCTTGTGCAAATGCATTTAATGCTCCGTAAATTATATTAATGATCCCAAGAATAATTAATGCAGGAGCAATTTGAAGATGTACTTCAGGTAGTATTTGAACATTGAATCTTAAGAGAGCGTAGCCTCCCATTTTTAAAAGTATTCCAGCGAGTAACATTGAAACTGGGGCATTAGCTTCTCCATGTGCATCTGGTAACCAAGTATGTAATGGAAAGATGGGAAGTTTTACTCCAAAACCTATTAAAAATCCCAAATAAGATAATAACGCTAGGCTTCCTGTTACATGTTTGTTGGTTAAATCGGTAATATTTAAAGTAAAAGTATCACCACTTAAAGCAAGTGCTAATCCACTTATGAGAATTAATAAAGACGCTAAAGCTGTATAAAGAATGAATTTTGTGGCTGCATATAATTTCTTTTTCCCTCCCCAAATAGCAATAAGGAGGTATACCGGAACCAATTCAAGTTCCCATGCCAAAAAAAATAATAGGAAATCTTGAGAAAGGAAAACTAATGCTTGTGCTGATGCTTGGACTAATAAAAGAGCAAAATATAGATTAGATTTTTTCTTGATTTTCCAACTTGCGGCAGCAGATAAAAATGTAATTAACCCACTCAACGCTACTAAAGGAGCAGATAATCCATCTACGCCAAGAGACCATTCAAGTCCAACTGAGGGTAGCCAAGAAGCTCTTTCTATTAGCTGTAAAGAACTATCTGAAGGATTGAATTTTTGAAAAAGGACGCCGATTATTAGCAAAAAATCTACAAATAAAAAACTTAATGAGATATTTCTAGGGAGTGTATTATCTTCTCCTTCTTTTGAATTCAAGAAAGGCATTATTAATGCCCCAATTAAAGGCAATAAAACAATAGATGATAGCCAAGGAAAAGATTCTAAATTCATTTAAGGAATGAATAATTTTTATTCTAGAAGAAGTTGTACTAGCTTGAGACTATAACATTAAAAATGCCTAAGTAAAACTACTTACCAGAGATAGTGCTAAATTGGCTACCTTTTGTTTGAACGTTTAAGAATGGCGCTCTGCTGGCTACACCTGACTTTTCCCATGCTTTTACCATGGCTTGACTGACGTTTTTGCCATTTTCTTTTTTGCACAAAGCTAAGATACTCGGTCCAGCCCCACTAATTGCGCATCCAAGAGCACCCGCATTCAGTGCTGCATCTTTGACTTCTAGCCCACCTTTAATAAGTTTCCATCTGTAGGGTTCATGTAGCTTATCAAACATTCCCTCTTTTATAAGTTCCTCATTTCCTGCTTTTAATCCATTTAGCAATAAAGTAAGTGCCCCCATATTTGTCACTGCATCAGATATGGGAATATTCCTGGGCATAACCTTTCTTGCCTCACTTGTGCTTAGACGAATTGCAGGTATTGCTACAACAGCTTTAATTGAATCGTGCCATTCACATCTAATGATTCTCCATCTTTGAGAAGAAGACCTGGCTGTCAAACAAAGCCCACCCAGCAGAGAGGGAACTACATTATCAGGATGACCTTCTATATCAATTGCAAGTTCAAGTAGTTTTTCTTTGGGTAATGGAGAGTCCATTATTGCATTTGCTCCGATTAGTCCAGCAACTATTGCAGTAGCACTACTTCCAAGTCCGCGAGCCGGCGGTACTGCCAACTTAACTCTTGCTTCAAGTGCAAAAGGATCCATATTTGCACTCTCCCATACTTTCTGAGCTG